>QNAH01000151.1 GCA_003641425.1 Candidatus Zixiibacteriota bacterium | reverse complement strand
CTGTAATCGGAGTGATTATCCCGGGCGGCTTCCTCCTCGGCAAGAATCGAGTGATTCGGGAATTTTTTTGTTATTTCGCCGACAATATATTTCTCCGAGGCCAGATCGGCATCGGTCACCAGATCAACCCGTCCTTTAAGCATCACCCGATGCCGTTTTTTACTTTTTTTCAGTAATATCTGTCCGGCACTGATAGCAATAGCCTTTGCAGCACCGGTCAGCCGTTTAAGTTCCGTGGTCGATATCATACTTATACTGCCGTTTTCACCCGGTCACGTTTGAACTGCATCTGGTGCAATTTATAATAAATCCCCTTTTTTTCAAGCAGTTCATGATGTTTTCCCATCTCCCGCAGGCGGCCATGATGCAGGACTATAATCTTATCGGCTTTTTCGATTGTCGAAAGCCGGTGGGCTATAATTATGGCGGTGCGGTTTTCAAGGAGTTTATCCAGCGCCTTCTGGATCATCCGCTCGGTCTCGGTATCGACCGAACTGGTTGCTTCGTCAAGCACCAGGATATTCGGATCGAAAGCGAGCGCCCGGGCAAACGAGAGAAGCTGTTTTTGCCCGGTCGATAAGGTCGATCCCCGTTCTTTAACCTCGGCCTTAAGTCCGCCGTCCTGGCTTTTAATATAATCATAGAGATTGACTTTTTTCAAGGCATCGATCAACTGCTCATCCGTTATTTCATCGTTACCAAGCCTGACATTACTGGCATAATCTCCAGAGAAAATGAAAACATCCTGAAGAACCAGTCCCAACTGTGAGCGAATGGTCTTGCTTGACATATCCTTGAGTTCGACACCATCGAGTTTGATTGAGCCTTTCTGATAATTATAAAATCTGAATAACAGCGATACCAGCGAAGTCTTCCCCGCTCCGGTCGCGCCCACAATGGCCACTTTTTCACCCGGTTCGACGGTGAATGATACATCTTTGAGGACATCATCACCCGAATTATAGGCAAACCGGACATTTTCGAATTCGATACGCCCTTTGTTTTGGGCCGGTTTGGCGCCGTTACCCTGCTCGGCAAATTCGGGCTCGGTATCAAGCAGTTTGAAGATACGCTCGGATGAGGCCATTGATGACTGCAGGATATTGTATTTTTCGGCAAGGTCCCGTATGGGGTGATAAAAACGCTGGACCAGTTGTATAAAGGCAACAAGTTCCCCGAACGTCAGCATATCGGCACGTATCTGGAACCCCCCGTAATAGATCAGGATAGCCAGAGACAGGGCGCTGATTATTTCCACAATCGGGAAAAAGGTGGCATAATAGTAAATCGATTTAAGGTGCGCGCTTCGGAGTTCGGAATTTATCAGGGAAAATTTATAGAGGGTCGATTTTTCCCTTGTAAAGAGTTGTATTATCGTCATGCCCGTAATATGTTCCTGCACGAAGGAATTAAGTCGGGCGAGTTTCAGCCGGACCTGGCGATAGATTGTCCTGACCTTTTTCCTGAAAACGGCTGTGGCCAGGATCAATAGCGGCAGGACCATCAGTGTCAGCAGGGCCAGTTTCCAATTGTAGTACATCAGGGCAATAACGATTCCGGTCAGGGTTATTATATCGCCGAAAACGGCCACCAATCCGGAAGAAAACATCTCATCCAGAACATTAACATCGTTGGTGGTTCTGGTCACCAGTCGGCCAACCGGATTCTTGTCGAAAAATCCAAGATGCAGTTTCTGGAGATGCCGGAAAATTTGCATTCTGATGTCATACTGCACCTTCTGGCCTATATACATGGTGATATACATCTGGGCGTACTGAAGCAGGAAAACCGCCAGCAAAATTCCGGCATAGGCAAAGGCGATTCGGGCCAGACCGTTGATATCGCTCTTCATCAGGTAATTATCGATGCCGATCTGGATCATGATGGGTAGAAGCAGTTGCAGGAGTGATCCCGAAACGAGAAGAATAACGGCCGTCCCCAACTGCCACCGGTAAGGCCGGACATATTTAAGGAGGCGTTTCATCAGGCGGGCATCATACGCCTTACCCAGCACTTCTTCTTCATGATAATTATTGTAATCCGCCATATTTACATTCTCTTCAATTCTTCTTCTATCAACTGCGTTTGATAAAGCCGCGCATAATGACCGTCGGCCGCCATCAGGGTCTCATGATTTCCGGATTCGGCGATACAGCCTTCTTCCAGGTAGATAATCAGGTCGGCGTCTTTTACTGCCGAGGCCCGGTGCGAGATGATGATCGATGTTCGTTTGCTTATTTCGGAACGCATCCGTTCGTTTATCAGATGCTCGGTTTCGGTATCGACGGCACTGGTGGCGTCATCCAGAATCAGTATCTTCGGTTTTGCGGCCAGCGCCCGGGCTATGGCCACGCGCTGTTTCTGGCCGCCGGAAAGAGTGATACCCCGTTCCCCAAGCATGGTATTATAACCGCCGGGAAATTCTTCGATCTCGCTGTCGATGACCGCCGCGCGGGCCGCGGCTCTGGCAAGAGCGAAATCCTCTGTATCAATGCTGTACAAAATATTGTTCTGGAGTGAATCGGAAAACAGAAACGGTTCCTGCGGTACAATGCCGATCTGACGCCGCAGGGCATTGAGATTCCAGTCATTGATATCCAGATCATCGATAAAAAGCATCCCGCGTTCGATCGGGAAAAGATGGCCGATGGCCGAAACCAGAGTGGATTTACCCGAAGCGGTCGGTCCGACGATTCCGACGGCCATACCCGGCTCGATCTTGAGATTGATATCATGCAGGACGGGAGTGCCGTTATAGCTGAAATTCATATTACGGAACTCGATTTTTCCCTTCAATACGCGATTGTTATCCGAACCCAGCTCTGACTGTACTTCCGGTTTCGAGTTTAATATCTTATTGATCCGATCCAGCGATGCCTTTCCGCGCTGGTACAAAGAGACCACCCACCCCATAGCAATCATCGGCCAGATAAGCAGCGACAGATAGGCAAAGAAAGCCACCAATGTTCCCAGGCTGATATCACCGGATATGACCGACTTGCCGCCGAAATAAAGGACAAAGAGGTTGACAGTGCCCGCGATGGCAAACAGGATCGGCATGGACATCGCCAATACCCGGATCATCCTCATATTGAGATGGATATAATGTTTGCTGTGCCCCGAAAAGCTGTCAATTTCCGGTTGCTGCTGATTGTAGGCACGGATGACACGGACGCCGGACAGATTTTCTTGGACCTTTGATGTCAGGACGGCGAAATACTCTTGAATTTTCGCATAGCGCTTATGAATCGCCATACCTACCCGGTTGACCACTATCGAAAGGACCGGTAGCGGGATCAGCGAATAAAGGGTCAGTTCGGGCGACAGGTACAGCATGAATGAGATAGCAATCACGGCTGAGACGAAGGCGTTTCCGATATGCATGATTCCCGGCCCGACCATCATCCTTACCGCCTCAATATCATTTGTGGTACGGGCCATAATATCACCGGTACGGTTATTATGATAAAAGGATGGATTAAGTTTCAGCAGGTGGGCGAATAGTTCGGAACGGATATTGTACTCGGTTTTCCGTGACATCCAGATAATAGTCCGGCGCATCAGGAACCGGAATATTCCGGAAATGATTGCAAATAGGACTATAAACAGGGCAATTTTCAGAATTTCCTCAGACGGCGCCTTGTTTTCAAGCTTATCGAAAGCGGTTTTTATCAGATAAGGATTAATCATTATAAAGGCATTTGAGGCCAGAGTAGCCAATCCGCCGCTAATCAAATACCATTTATAGATCTTCAGATTCTTTTTAATAATCCTGAAGCGGTCTTTATTTTGCTTTTTCAGAGACATGATATCAATAAAACGCCCGCCAAGTGTCAGGTTCCAAATCGCCTGAGAATTCTAATTACCTGAATATACAACAAGGTTGGTAAATAGTCTAATCGCCTCGGTATCAAGATCCCGGATCATATCAAGAAGCGGCAAGCCGCAGTAAATGAGCTTTCCCTCACCAATCTTTGTCTCCGACAAAACAACTGTTCCTTCGCCGGATTCAATTAATTTCTCAGCGGGGAAAACAACCGCCGGTCGAGGGATATACTTTTCGGCAGACCGTTTTAGCAGGTCCGGCAAATTGATTTTATATTTTTCTTTAAAAATCGGATGGTTGGCTGTTTTGACTTTCAAATCGCCGGAGGGAACTTCATAATCATCGGTTATAATAGAGACCGGGAGAATATTCCCTCCCCATTTTCCGGGACGGTTAAAAGTGATGACGGTTCCACCCAATTCAAGATATTTCTTCAACTTATCTTTAAGCAACTGAGGGAGCTGAGGATCGTTAAGCGGTCCCGGCCCGATAATGACCGCGTCATAATAATCAAGTTCACCGGCCTTGAGATATCTCAAACTTAGACTTTTATAAGCGGCATCGGACTGAATCAGAAGATCTTCCAGAAGCCCGTTTTGATCGGCAAGGATGGCAATATTCAATTCGGCCGGTATATCATAGGGACATTCGCCGACGTAGGCCAGATCCGAGGCCAGCCTGCGATCATTATCGGTGACATTAATAATGACTTCATGTCTTTGATCCCCGATACTCCTTGTAATCGCCAGGGGAATTTTCATCTCGACGGCTGTTTCTCCGGATTGAAGCTGAAGTTTTTTGCTGTAGGCCCCGACATAAATGCTCGATGGTGTGACAATCTCGACATCGACCTCACCGGCATATTCATTCGGTTTGGTGATTATCGCCTTGAGATAAGCCGGTTCGACCAGCCTGTCGATCTGCAGTTTGGGAAACGGTTTGATAATCAGGAAATCAGGCACCAGCTCGGCCGAAAAACCGGTTTTCTCATAGGTCCGGGCGCTATATTTGAACTCGACATCTTTCCCTGCATAGCGGACATGGCCGATAAACTGCATCGTGCTTTCGGAAATATCATCAAGATGACCTGCAGGGATATCGACTGAATATTCTCTGATAAGGCTGTTATTGGGTAAAATCTCGGCCCACGTAGAATCTATTGTAACCGGTTCGTCCATCCATGCGGCCCGAAAATCAAGTTTTCCGGCTCTGACCGGGACATAACCATTATTATTTATATCGGCCCGGAATTTCAATTTCCGGCCTTCCGGCGTTTCGCATATGGACATATTGCCGTGATAATCGACCCGGGCTTCATAGAATATGGCTCGGGTGATCGATGAGATTGTCTTTTCGATATATCTGGCGACATCGGTTGTGGAATCCACCCGGCCGATCTGATAATAATATGTCTGCCGGATCTTTTTGGCCTCCTGCATGGCCTGGAGAAGTAATTCGATCCTGTCTCGCCCCTGGTTTTTTATGGCCTCGTTTATTTTGGAGACATAATTCTTTCGGTTTATCCTTAGCGCTTCCCGCTGGACAGCACTCTCGATATTCCGCTCGATTATCTGGTTAAATTTGAAGCGGTTAATGCCCCCCAGGAATGACGGCTGCCGGCCACTGCCGCCGTCATTACTTTTGATTAAATCATATATCGAATAAATATTATCGAAATCGCGAAGAGGTGTCCCCAGATCGACCGCTTCAGCCATCTTTGAAATATCTTCGTACATGTTTTCCCAGTATTGCTTCGATTTCAAATATACACTTCCGCCTTCGGAATCAGCTATACGGCGGTAGAATCTGCGAACCAGATAAACGCGGGACGTGTCGATTTTCATGTTGAGCAGGTGGTTTTCGACGGCTTTCATGTATGGATTTTCAAAGTCACCGGCAAAGATAACTATATCGGGTATTTCACCGGAAGAGACGACATTAACCACCGAATCGAGATAAATCGCCGATGTATCATTGATCAGGATGATCGAGGAATTGAGATTGAATTCTTCTGATTGGCGGAGCAGATGTCTGAACATAGGTCCGGAATTGACTGTGGCCAGTTCGACCGTACAACCGTTTTCCTCGGTGAGATAATAAATCAGCGGCCAGTCAATATCACCGGCATTTTCGTACAGATAGGCTACTTCGATATCGGTCAGGAGATTGATCGTATTAGCCGAGACACCGGAAACCCAGCATAAAAGAACCGCGAATAAAATAATAACTGAAACAGACCTTAACGATTTCATCGGGCAAAATATAGAAAGTTCTTAAGAATGTGTCAAACTCAAATAAAAAAAGACCGCCGGTTTTATTAACCCGGCGGTCCGAGCGAAAGAATTTTATTTTATAAGACCTGTTTTTCTTTCAGCTTATCGTACAGCTTGTCGGCGATTTCTTCGGGAGTCTCGCCCTCGATAATTTCGCCTTTTTGCCTTGGAGGAGGCGGCGCAATTTTGGTTTTTTTGGTGTAAGAGTTGACTCCCACACCGGTTCCGTCAAGACCGATATCAGACGCGGCCCACTTGGTGACCGGGGCCTTCTTGGCCGTCATCTTGCCTTTCAGCGAAGGCAATCTGGGTTCATTAATCTCTTTCACCACCGAAACCACAGCCGGTAAAGAGGTCTCGACAACATCATAACCTTCCTCGGTTGTTCTCCAGACAACAGCTTTGCCGTCACCGATAGAATCGATCTTCTTGACAAACATCACCTGCGGCAGATCAAGTCCGGCCGCCACGGCCGCCGGAACCTGAGCGGAATCATCATCGACCGCCTGCTTACCGGACAGGACCAGGTCGAATTCTCCGAGTTTTTTCAGCCCGGCGGTCAAAACTTTTGCCACTGCCTGGGGATCAGATTTGTCAAACAGAGGATCGCTGATCATAATCGCCTCATCGACACCCAGCGCCAGGCAGGCTCTGAGAGCCGACTCGGATTTTTCGCTCCCGACGGTGATCACGGTCACCTTGCCGCCGT
>QNAH01000150.1 GCA_003641425.1 Candidatus Zixiibacteriota bacterium | reverse complement strand
TGATCAGCGGCAGGAAATCGTCCGGCCGCTCTTTGAGCGATGGCAGTATGATCGGGATTTCATTGAGACGATGGTACAAATCGCGCCTGAATCGACCCGACTTCATTTTATTATCGAGATCATTATTGGTGGCCGCGATGATCCTGATATCGATTGCCTTGCGGACATTGGACCCCAGCGGGCGAATAAATTTTGTTTCGATGACCTCGAGCAATTTAGCCTGAAATTCCGGTGTGGCGTCGGCGATCTCGTTGAGATAGAACGTTCCCCCATCGGCCTCTTCGAGCAGCCCCGTCCGGTGATGCTCGGCTCCTGTGAATGAACCTTTCCGGAATCCGAACAGTTCCGCCTCGACCATACTGTCGGGTATGGCGGCCGAGTTGACAATGACAAATTTCCCCTTACGCCCCGATCGTTCGTGAATATACCGGGCCAACCGGTCTTTTCCAGATCCGGTCGGCCCGGTTAAAAAGATGGTCATCGATGATGATGCAACATTTTCTGCAAGCTTGATCAACTGTACCATTTGTCTGTCGCGAGCGATAAACACCGCCGCATCATCTCCCACGCCTGAGGGAATTATTGGCGCAGCTTGTGAATAATTCAGCTCGCGATCGGTCAAATTTACATAATGAGTAATATCCTCGGACTGGAAATACTCTTTTGCAAGATACAGCATCGCCGCCCGTTCGCCGCTTTGGTACAAACCGGATATCGTCGCAAGATAGCGAGTTATGGCCAATTCATACCGGGAGTTTACGTTCAGGAAAATATCGATGGCATCGTGGTACCGTTTTTTCGCCTTTTCGCCGTTACCGCGATTGAGCTCTACCTGAGCAAATACTCGGTAGCAGGCGCCGATTTCCGAACGTTCCCTGATTTTTTCGGCGACCGCGAGTGCCTCGCGTGCCGTTTTCTCGGCCAGGTCAAATTCCTTCAGCCCGACATAGGCATCGGCCAGAAGCCTCTTGGTCTGGGAGACATAGGTAGATTCAGGACCAATCCTGACCGCGATTTTGACACCGGCTTTAAGAGTCTTGGCCGCCTTTTCATATTGGCCGTCGAGATTATAGATCCACCCGAGATACTCGTGGTAAACGGATTTGTCAACGTTAACCGATGTTAGATATTTTTTGGCTGACTTTAAATTCTTAATTGCTCTACCGGTATCACCCATAAATGCAAGTGACAATGAATATCCCAACTCAAATCTCAGTCTTTCACCTTCATCCAGGTCTGTAAGTTCATTCATTTTCGATTGAAGGTGGGTCAAAGCATCGTGAAATCTGCCAGATCTTATCAGAACAGTGGCCAAATTTCTTGAAAATTGGATGACATTATGGTTAATACCCAGATCCCTGTTAATATCAATACTATCTTTCAGATTTGCAATTGCATCTTCAATTGCGCCGGTATGATTTTGAACATACGCCAAACGGTTCAAAACCAAAGACATCTCTCTATACTTATCATGACGCTTTAAAAATACAAATGCCTCCATCAGTACTTCATGCGCTTCAATAAAATTACCGGCTACTGCCAGATGCCACCCAAACAAATACCGGGATTTGGCATAAAGAACATCATTATCCTGTTTTTTATAAAAAGAAAGGGCTTTGTGAATAAAATCATCGATATCATTATCGCCGGTAGATAACATTGCCTGTGATATTAATAGACAATAATAGGAATAATCAGCCTCTGCCAATTTTGAAGTATCCATTTTTCTAATGGTGCATAGCGCATCTTCAAATTTAGCCCGACTAAGTAAATCCTCGATCGATTCAAATATTTTTTTGGCGTTTTCCATCAATACCAGACTTACCTATATTCTATTATAGTTTACAATATTAAAAGGAACAAATGACTTTGACGCTCCAGATTTTTATAAGAATCCAAAAGTCTGTTTTGATATTATCATCATCACCACTTAGCGGCACAATCTTGCTACCCGGTGACCAAGGATCTCCATCCGGGGGGTCGACCGGCGGATCTGTCGGCGGATCCTCGCCATCGGTCGAGTTGTTATTGACGCTGAATCCCCCATCACCCGACGGCGGGGCCGCGACAATCGCCGGCGCAAACGACATCACAAAAAACGCCAGCAATACAATTAGAGTTAATACTTTTCTCATAGCCTCCACTCCATTACTCAAGGGTTTTAAAATTGATATTGCTTTTAAAGTGCGAGGTTATTCTAATCATTAAAATAGGCCTCAATCGCGCGTGACGCGCGCTCATATAGACAATTCTTATTTACTTCGAGGCTTACCCGCTGATGAGAATATCACACGTTACTATCGGAATATCTGAGGACGCTGCCTTGACTGGGGTGCCTCCAGCATATGTCAGTTTCCCACAAACATTAAACTATGCAAAATATCAAAATATTGTCAAGTAAAAATGGTCTAAAAATGGGCGATTGGGGCGATTGCAACGATTTTTCGGGATATTTTTTGGGTTTTTCGGGGATTTTTCAGTTTTTTTTGGACAATTTGCGTCAGTAATTGTCACAAAATCTCTGACCATTTATTTGCGGATTAAAAAGAGTATTACCGTCAGAGAAGTCCAGAATACTCCAATAAATTTAAATCATCAGAAATAATATTGACAGAATCTGTCATATCTCCATGAAAAGAAAGACGGGCCGGGATAAATGGTGGGTCATACACTGTCGGCTTCCCGGCCCGGCAATACTGCAACACTAAAACACTTCAACCACCTAGGAGGAAAGAATTTGCCCCTAAGGATGAAATGACATAACATATATACGCAACTTGTGTACCGGAAATGAACAGGAAGCCGAAAATCACTATAAGATATTGCCTGACAATATAATAAAGGCAATTTTGTGAATTTTACGGGAAAAAAACATTCAAAAAATGCGTAAATTACGCAGAATCAAAAGCGGGATTGCGTAAATTACGCAAATCTCTGAATCGTAATTGAGCAAGATTCGAAGAGGTTCAGCCTTATTCGTAGTCTGATTCGAGATAATCTTTTGACCGCGCCTGGCGGTGAATACGCTCGGCCAGGCGTTTCGAAAATTCCGTCGCCGTGTTCTCACCGTATGTCTTCAACATGTGATTCATGGCGATAACTTCGGAGATGACGGTGATATTTTTCCCCGGTGAGATCGGGATCAGTACCTGCGGTATCTGCACCCCGAGAATGGTTGTCCCGTGCTCGTCGATACCCAGCCGTTCGACATCGAGATCATCCGACCACAAAGTCAGGTGTACCTCCACCTCGATTCGTTTCTGAAGCCGGATCGACCGGATCCCGAACAGTTTCTCGACATCGATAATCCCGATTCCGCGCACTTCCATATGATGGCCCAGAAGTTCGGAGCCGGTCCCGACAATCAGGTCGGGCGCTTTGCGCGTTATCTTGATGACATCGTCGGCCACCAGGCGGTGCCCCCGCTCGACCAGGTCGAGCGCGATCTCAGATTTTCCAATGCCTGATTTCCCGGTGTACAGCAATCCGACTCCGTACACATCGACCAGCGTCCCGTGCACCGTGATACTCGGTGCAAAGATGACATCGAGCACTACCGAGAGGCGGTTGGTGAGTTCCGAGGTTGTCAGGCGCGATGAAAAAACGGCTGTCTTGAATTTATCCGCTATTGCCAGAAAATCCAGCGGCGGCGTGATCCCCTTGGCGATAATCAGAAGCGGCACATTGTTGCCGAAAATACTCTCGCAGGTCTCGACCAATCCCTCGGGGTCGAGCTGATTGATATAGGTCATCTCGGTTTCACCCAGGACCTGGGTCCGCTGATTGGGGAATCGATCCAGAAAGCCGGCCAGCGCCAGTCCGGGACGATGCACCTCGGCATTGAGAATCCTTTTTTTCAAACCCTCTTCGCTGTTAAGCAGGGTGAGATCAAAAAAATCTTTTCGCTCTTTATAAAATTTCTCAACAGTCAGTTCCGGCATACGACAGCCTCTTTCTCACAGGTTCGTCAAATTATATATTGCTCTGAAATAATACGCAATAAAAAAACCCTCCGGTGATTACGGGCGGAGGGTCTTCATCCACTACGGATTACAGCAAAAGAATCCTAACAACAAGAGAGGATCATTTTATTCAAGCTTTTTCTGCACCTTTTTGAGTTCCTTTTGCATCTCCTGCAACTCATGCTGAAGTTGTTTCATTTCCTCCTGAAGATCGTCCATATCGGTCATATCGGAATTGAAATCACCATGAAACAATCCCTTCATACCGGGCAGGAAAATCATATCGTCATCATCATCCGGTACCCAGTAATTTCCAAAAGGATGAAAACTCTCGGGTGATTCCTCGACTTCAAAACTGAATTGTTTTTCACTTCGTTCCCGAATGACCTTGATTGTAATCTCTTCGCCTTTATCCTTGCCTCTTACCGCCTTCTGAACATCGGCGGCATCTTCTATATCTTCATTGTCGATACCGACAATGACATCGCCGGCCTTGAGTCCGGCTTTTTCGGCGGGCGAATCAGGCATGACCTCGGTAACCAGGGCTCCCCTACCGTCTTTGACGCCGAAATATTCGCCAAGCTGGGTACTGAGGCCCTCCAGCGAAACTCCAATATAAGTGTCGGCATAACGGGAATCGAAAAACTTGTATGTTTTCGAATAGGAATGAGGTCCCGATTGCGGGCCTTGGAAATAAAAGTCATGGGCATCGTCAAAATTATCCTTCGTGCCCAGTTCGACCGTGAATTCCTTCTCGACACCCTTGCGGCTGACCTTCACAACGATATCATCGCCCGGTTGATGTTGCCGTATATAATCGACCAATTCATCGGAATCATCCAGCTTCTCATCATCCATCATCAGGATAATGTCGCCTTGTTTCAAGCCGGCTTTGTCGGCGGGTGAGTCGGGGACAACCATCTTGACAATAACACCAAAGTCACTGTCAAGTTCAAAGGCTTCCTTCAGATCGGGATCGACTGTTTGGGTATAAATTCCCATCCAGGCGTCGGATTTGACACCGGCCCAGACGGCGGACGATAGCAATAGAACAGCGACAGCAAGAGCAATAACGAAGGTTGATCTCTTTCTGTCCATAGCTACTCCTTTCAAAAGCGCTTAATTGACTTAATTGCAAATTCTAATGATTTTACTAACAGGGCCGGATGTGGTTCCAAATTCTTGACCGGCTTAAGACAACCTCGGGATAATTTGATGTATATCGAATAAGGAAAAAAGGGCGGGCCGATTAATTGCCGGGGTAATAGTCTATGTGGCCGCTAAGTATGGCGGTTCGGACATAGGGTGACGGGATCCGCTCACCCCGGATTGAGAGAGTCAGGGTCAGATTGGGTTTAAGTGGTGCGGCAATATCAAGTTGCCCGAAAAACCCGTGCGAGGAACCGCCGCCGCGAAGAAAAAATGACGGGTTGCCGTCAACCCCGTCCGGATTCTCGTATTCACGCCCCGGAGCGTAACTTGCCGGGAAATAATTTAAAATGCCGTAAAATTCATCGACCTGGCGGGGATGGTCCTCGTCATAATAGCGCCAGCCGCCCCCGAAAGTGAATCGGCTCGAGATCGGCATTATTGTCTCGATAGTAGCGTAAAAGCGATAATTCGAGGTCTCGACATCAGGGAACTTTCCCTCATAAGCCAGTAGCAAAACCGGACGAGCTACCCGCCCATCGGGATTGACAGATGAATTCGATTTCGACGGATCGCCGAAACGGAACCGGGCGCCGACCGAATAGTTGTGATATAGGGTGTCTTCATTTTCGAGAGCATAAGAAGCATCAAAGGTAAAAAAGCTTGTTGCCGGGAGAACCATTCCTGCGCCGAACCTGGTCCGGTCGAAACCGGGGAGTTCTCTTTCCACAGAGACCGAAGCATACCCGGCCGAGATCCATCCCGACGGCTTTCCAATTAAGCCATCGGGATGCGTCGTTTGAGCATTTGATTCGATACCTGCAAGGATACCGATCAACACAATTCCAATTGTTAAAAACGCAACACGCCTAAAATCCATAAAAGTCTCCCTGCAATCCGGAGGAAGATTAATAATAAAGAACATATTTAAAAAAATATCAAGAGATTGCTACAGATTTACGAAAATTAAGGATGGAAAATGAATCATTATTTAGGCGGCTTATTTTTGCCTAATTCAGCTTGACAAAAGCCGAAAAAAGGTTATAATAAATGCCGCTGTAAAAGGCAATTAGGGTGGTTTTAGAAGGTTTAACCGCCTGGTAAAACTGCCGATATGAAAATAGAAAGTCTACACTCCCCTGTAGCTCAGTTGGTAGAGCAGATGACTGTTAATCATCGGGTCGCAAGTTCGAGTCTTGCCGGGGGAGCTTTTTAGTGCGGGACACAGAACCTCATCCCTGCAAGTTGAATCGCCGACACCATTTAGTGGATACGTATATTCCAGACAAACCTTGTTTTCATGAATCGTTATCTTCTTGACAAATGACCTGATGAAGTTTTTCTGCTCGAAAATCGATCCTTCTGATAATATATCCCTGAGACTACTTACATATGAATTCAATTGCCTCTTATTTAATGTCGGTAAGGGTTCTCTTGATTTTTGCATCAATGAATTCTGCTGGGCCTTGAAGCCATCAATCTCTAATCGCAATGCCTTAATTCTCGGCGCAATATCATCTATGTCCAGCTTGCCAGATTCCAGAACCTTATAAAGATTATCCAGTTTCCTTTGATATTTCTCAATTTCTTTATCAAGCTGTGAAATTTGTTTTCGATCTGATTGTTGAAGCTTCTCTATGGCTTGATTGTTTAGTTCAAGAAGTTTCGTCAGATTGCCTTCAGTCAATATCTTTTCCTTTAGCTTGTCTATTACCAGTGATTCAATCCGGT
>QNAH01000149.1 GCA_003641425.1 Candidatus Zixiibacteriota bacterium | reverse complement strand
TACCATACAGGCGGTTTTGTATGAAGACAGGTACTCCCATCCCCGAGGCTGGGATGATATTACCCTCTACGCGACCAGTGTGAATATAGAAGAGATTGATGATCTGTATGCCGATAGTGTTACTTATACAGAATTAACCCTGCACTGGACCGCGCCGGCTATTGTCGGCGATACCGGTGAGATTACCAGGTACGAAATTAGATACTCGACCGAGCCGATTTATGAGAGCAACTGGTCTTTTGCCAGGCCGGTTTCCGCGGTACCCGAGCCGGCGACAGCCGGGACACCGCAATCGATGCGGGTCACCGGGCTGGAACATTCAACTATGTACTATTTCGGCCTGAGATCATTCTGGGAAGATCAGGTTTGGTCGGGACTGTCAAATATTGCCTCGGCCGCGACTTATGGTTTGTTTATGCCGCAGATGGAGTATCCCAATCCCAATGGTAATTCTTATGGAGCCAATGACGGATGTCTGGCAGATTTCGATGGTGACGGCGATCTCGATATTGTCACGGTCAATTGTACCGGCGATAATGGGGCTTATTTTGAAAATAACGGCTATGGCTCTTTCATGCTGCACTCGACAATAACTACCGATGATTGCCCTTATAAAATATGCTGTGCCGATTTCGACGGCGACAACGATCTCGATATTGCCGTCATAAACATATACTCTAATCTTCTGGATATTCATTTCAACAGTGGTGCCGGCCTATTTCTACAGTCGGACGAATACACTATAAGTGACTATGGAAATGACATAATTGCCGAGGATTTCGATTATGACGGCGACATTGACCTGGCTCTAATATATTCTGAAATCGGCATTGAACTCTTTTTTAATGACGGCGGCGGGACTTTCGGCCAAAGAGTGGTTTACGATATGGGCATCGGTGCCAATGCCCTTTGCGCGGCGGATCTGGACTCGGACGGTATAGTCGATATGGCCGCGGTAAATTACACTGGAATCCTGATATTTAAAGGAAAGGGCGACGGTACCTTTCAAGCTCCGGCTGATTATGGGAATATAAACGCCTACAGCGGCGATATTGAGGCCGCGGACATCGACAATGACGGTGACTACGACCTGATTCGGATCCTCAGCCTGACTGGTAGTTTGGAAATATACACCAACTCCGGAAGCGGCACCTTCAATGGCCGACATATAGTTACAGCCTGTGAATATACCCGGTCGGTATCTGCCGCCGATTTCGATAATGACGGCTATGTCGATCTGGCTGTGACCGACGAGCATAATGATTATGCCGTTATACTGATAAATAACGGCGACGGCACATTCGAGCCGCCCGCCAATTATAAATCAAGCGGAATACCGATGGTGACGATACCGGGTGATATCGACGGCGATGGCGATAATGATCTGGTCATGATCAATGCCGGTTCGGGCAGTTTCAATATTCATATCAATCGGACAATTGAGTAAAAGTCGTTGATTTACAACAACATGGCTATGTGGATAAGTTGTGGATAATATGTTGGGTGACTGCGGGAAACTCTATTGACGGGTCAAGCGCCGGTAATAACGCAGGCTGGCCAGAAACAGCCCCAGTCCGATGGCCAGATAGACCGGGGAGAGGTAGATTTTGTTGATCAGCAGATGCCGCAGGGCGTACCCCATCAGGATCATGATTATCACGATATAGTATGACCGCTTGTTCTGGAAGGCGAAAATGCAGACTTTATCTTTACCCGGCGCCTGGGCATAGATCCGTGTCAGGTTGGCGGCCGCCAGGCGTGAAAAGCCGAAATAATATATCGCGCCGCCGATAATAATCCCGGCTGTGACGGCATATACAACGCCGCCGTCGGCTGATGCGAGCCAATTAACAGCCGCGAGAATCAATCCCAGTCCGACCAGCGACCAGACTATCCCGGCCAGAAATACCAGGACCTTTCTATTTGCCGCAGGAGTATCCATACCAAAAAAATTATACGAAGATGATTATTGTCAAGATTGAAATGAAAGAGCGATAATCATCAAATTTCATTCATATTCCGTTATCTTATATATATCGTCAGAAATATAATTTTTGATAAACCCGGCATCCGCAATTTCCACATTTCCAAATATGGTTTTGGACAAAACCGGTTTGAGGCCGCCACCCATAAATTATTCATCTCCAACGTAGCGCGGACATTCCTGTCCGCGGCAGTTTCTTTATAGAAACGGTAACGATTTTGCGGCCGATTTTGCCGAAAATGACGAATTTTTTTCGTTGTACTATGCACGCGCTCATCGGGTTATAAAAAAATGGTTTTGTTTTGTCCTATGCGCGTGTTTTAACATCACATTTTTCCGCCCCATCAAAATCATCACTGTTTTTATAGTACTGTGTTTATAATGTTTCACCTCTGCCACGACTCTTTTTTTGTGTTATTCCCATTACCCAAATGTTATCCCCAATTCTCTTTTGTCATTTCCACTTTTTCTTGTCATCCCCGCGCCAGGCGGGAATCCATCCCTCTGTGGTGTCGGGTCTTTGCACCCGACACCGGGGCGTATATCAAATACACCCTTGTCTATTCCGGTGTGTCCCCGTCCTTCTGTGGTGTCGGATCGCTGCACCCAGCACCACATCCTCAAAGTTCACTCATATCAAACAATAAAAAATCCGATTTCCGTTTGGCCCCATGCTTTAGTTGCTTATTGCGATTTTCATGCTTCGCATGAAATGTCAGGAGTGTAAAACTCCTGGTCTGCCGAAAATCATCACCATGTACGATTTCACTAGTACATCGGTGATGATCGGAATCAGGGACTCATATATAGAGGGTGTATTGTACCCGGAGGTTAATTAATTATGATATTTATGGTGAAACTTATGACGGTTTTGCATGGCGGAGTAAATTGCTGTACGCCTGCGTGTTGCAACGGGAGGGGTATAGCTCTCGTAAGTCATTGATTGACTTGAGGATGCAATGGTCGTGTATCCCGTTGGCAGGGATAGAGTTGTACAAAAATACATTAAAAAGTGAGAAAACGAACCCATTTTCTGGATTCCCGCCTGCGCAGGAATGACAGAGAGGCGGCAGGCGTGGCCGTCTGCCGCCCACAATAAAGACAGCGTTAATATGGCAGGAGTCACCGCGAAATGCGGGGTTTTCGGCCGGAGACTCCTTCCCTGCAAGAACTGAAAATATCATAAGTCCCCTCTCGAGAGGGGATTTAGGGGTGTGTAAACCAAACGACGAAATAACACACCCCGCCCCGCGAAGACTCGGGGCACCTCTCTCCAGAGGGGTGAAAGAGAATGAGCAGGGGCCGACCTGTGTGTCGGCCCGGGTGTATTCAAGACAGGCGCACACATGGGTGCGCCCCTGCATGCGGTTTTGTGCTGTCAGGTGCAGTGACCTGACAGCACTTTAATATTATGTATGGACAGGGTACTACCCTGTCCCTGCAAAAGATTAATAGTCTTATGATATTAATAATGATGACAGGCTAAAGCCTGGACTGCAGACTTTCCGGCTACATTGCCTTAAAAAGAAGTCAGCGCGATACGCTGTCTCTGCAAAAAATCCGCAAAAATAAAAAGGCGGGCTGAAAACCCGCCTTGATAATGATTGTACTATGATATAATGATAAATATTACTTCATGATATGCATCATTGTGAAAACGTAATTGGTGGCCAGATCATGAATGATCTGCGCTTTGGTCGAGGCACCGTGACCGGCCTCTATCTCCTCGTAGTACCACACTTTCTTGCCCAGTTTGTTCAGCACATAGGCAAAGCGGCGAGGATCCGACGGGGGCACGCGGGGATCATTGAATCCGCCGGTGACCAGGATCGGCGCGGTCAGGTTCTCAGCATAAAAGAGCGGCGCCAGCTTGCGGTTAAGTTCACCGCCGATCGGGCCGTACTCTTTTTCCCAGTACGGCATAAAGGCCGGATGAGAATAGGTGGTGGTATGATCCGGTTCGGCCACACCGACCTCGGAGACAATAACAGCGATCTTTTCCGGGCACTGCGTTCCCAGCCAGTTAACCGTGTAGCCGCCGTACGAAGCACCCCAGATAGCAATCTTATCGGAATTCGACCAGCCTTCATTGATCAGGTAATCGATCGCACCTTCGGCGTCTTTCAGCGCCGCAAAACGGCCCTCCATATTATCGGCCAGCTCGTAAGCCGGGCCGTAACCGGTCGAACCGCGCACATTGGGGCGCATGAAGATGAAGCCCTTGCTAAGGGCGAAGGCCATGTTACGCTGGAAATAGGGGCGGCTCTGTCCGGCCGGACCTCCATGGTAATCTATAATAGCCGGATTGGAACCATCCTGCTTGGCGTTTTCAGGGATATATATAAAGGCCGGTATATCGGTACCGTCTTCAGATTTGTACTTGATCAGATCGACTTTAACATGCGAAAAATCAAATCCGAAAGTCGAGACGTGGCCGATCTGATGCAGTTTGTTTTCGCCCATCTTGAACATGTATGCTGTCGGCGGTACAGTCGGGGCGGAAAAATCAAAAACCACATCGCCCGAGTCGTTACTGCTCAAACCGCTGATAATACCGATATCAGTCTTCGGCATTGCGATTTCTTTGCCGTCAAGATCGACACAGGCCAAACTGGAATAACCATCGGTATTGAGCGTGGCAAATATCAGGTTCTTTTTCCTGTCGAGACCGCCGCCTTCAACCTCGGTTTCGGGATCATATATGACTTTGAACTCATTGGGCCTGGCCGGATCGATCAGGCAGAATTTAAGAAATTCATCTTCATTCGACATGGCCGAGGTGCGTGTCACGATTTTGCCGTCCATGGTAAAAGTCGCGCTTTCGAACATGGCGGTATCGGAAATATTTGTGATTGTGTTGGCAGCTACATCATATATGCCCAACTGCTGTTCGAAACCGGAATACGAGCGGATAATCGGCATTTTGCCTTTATAGTAGTCGGTCGGATAGAAAATACCCGGTTCGGTGTAGAGAGTATCCAGCACGCCGGTCTTGAGATTGTAATCGGCGATCTGGAAAACCTTGCGGTCGTATGTCACAACATAAAAATGATCCGGATTGTCCTCATCCCAGTAAGGCCCATAGTAACTCAGTGTCCGGCTGACCAGGAGCGGCCGGAATTCACCATTGCGCGCGAAGTACCACAGGTCGTGCCACTCATCGCCGTGAACGTACGTATCGACGATGACAAAGTCACCCGATGGATGCACCGCGTAATCGCTGATAGTGATACCTTCTTCGCTCCAGTTGTTGGGTGTCAACTGTACCGGCCAGCCGCCCGGACTGTCGGAGTAAAACAGGGCCGACTGCTCACCGGTCAGGCGCATGGAAAAATAAAGCCGCCCGGTATTGTCCACCTGGGGGCTGGTGATAAGATCAATTCCGAGAAGGAAAGACAGATCGCGGACAGTCGGTTCCCAGAATTCGGAGCTTTCGATCATTTCCGTGGTAACGGCATTAGTGCTGTCGATAAAGGCCATGATTTTAGCCGTGTCGGTCAGGACCCAGGGATCGATTTCTTTGAGGATCTCCTCGACCTTTCCGGCATCCTGCGCGAAAGCGCCGCAGACAAGTACAAACAGCAGGAGAAATACCATGGTCACTCGTGATAACATTATCTCCTCCTTGATAGTTATAAATTAAGATTGTTCGTCAACATAATATGACTGGAGAAAAATATCAAGGTTTCATTATTATTCAATTTTACGTGAATTAACCGTTATTTGGGAAGAAATTCTTAAGAAATAACAGGATGCGCGGATAGATAAGAAAAAAGACATTTATCAGATCTTTGGTTTGAGAATCACCGCGCGGCCGTCATGACCGTCGATAAGTGATTCGACCGGTTTTTTAAGACGAATATGACGGATATGTTCAGTTTCATCGGCCACTTTCTGCGATTTGAGCCATTCCCAGTTGATGAAATTTTCGTCATTGAAGCTGTTGATAGTCAGGTAACCGATCTGGAAAGCGATCAGGTTCTGGAAAAAGTGGGTTCCGAATGACGGCGTCACTGCGAAATCACCGTAAGCCGCCTCGATAATTATCTGCGCCGATGAGATCTGGTCCCAGGTTGTCGGTATGCCCAGCCACCGGTCGGCAGTACCCCATCGTCCGGGCCCGATCAATAAATAGGGGCGGTTTTCTTCTTTAAAAAGATCGTTGAATCGTCCCACCTCGGCCGCCATCGCGGGCATATCGGCGCGGTCGAAATTGTCGGGATTGACATAGATTATATCTTTGATGGTGTTATTTCGTCCGTTGCTTAAAGCCTGGTTGCTTTTGCAGATGATCTCATCGTTGTCGAATTTATCCAGTGTCACTCCTTCGAGCACCATCTCGGTCGCCATCGGACGGATCTGCAGAAATCCGAAGTTGTGTGGTTTTTTCGGATCGGCGCTCAACTCGGCGGCAAATTCGATCTCGACCGGAATATTCATTCCCGATGAGCCCAATTGAAGCAGAAACCTGATAATTTCGTCGAGCGGGAAAATTCTTGACTTTAAAATGGGCGCGAAGGTGACCAGTTTGATTCCGGGACGATTGACGCCTTCAGTGACACGATCATTATCGGGTGAATATGTCGAGCCGACATACTGAAGACTGCCGTGATCCATCGCCTGATCTATCCGCAGTTTAACCAGTCCGGCTTCGGCGCCGGGCTCCGGCTGAACACAGGTGTCGGACATGTCGATGGCAAAGAAATTGTGCTGTGAATTATTGAGAAAATCTTTGGCCGAGGAAAACTGCGGCAGATGCTGGGGATTGCTGGGAGAAAAGTAGAGACAATTGCCTCCCTCGACAA
This sequence comes from Candidatus Zixiibacteriota bacterium, assembly GCA_003641425.1. Taxonomy (GTDB): domain Bacteria; phylum Zixibacteria; class MSB-5A5; order GN15; family PGXB01; genus PGXB01. The sequence goes on along the minus strand of QNAH01000149.1, from coordinate 62 downwards.
TCGTCTTTCCCAGACCCAGGGCGGCATAAACGACACCTTCCTGCGGTTTGATATTGCCGATC
>QNAH01000148.1 GCA_003641425.1 Candidatus Zixiibacteriota bacterium | reverse complement strand
GTCGCCCATGAACACTTCGGCCGGGTGCGAATTAAACCATAAAAAGCCAAGCGCCGCACCTACCGCCGCTCCGCAGTATACCGCCATCTCTCCGCTTCCCGGGATATAGGCTATCTGCAGATAGCTCGAGAAGTCCGACCGCCCGGCTATATATGCCAGACCAAGGAATACCAAAAAACATAACCCGGTCAATCCGATCGCAAGCCCGTCAAGGCCGTCGGTCAGGTTGACGGCGTTGGATGATCCGGTTATCACAATCACGATAAACGGTATGTACAGAACCCCAAGCACTAGGACATAATTTTTGAAAAACGGTATTTCGGTGGTAGTATCGAACGATGCATTGGGCGGCAACAGTGTCAGTATAACCCCGAATAATATACCAAGGGCGATCTGTCCCACCAGCTTCTTGCGGCCAACCATACCTTTCGGCTGATTCTTGATCGCTTTCAGGTAATCATCCATATAGCCGATCAAACCCAGCCAGAAAGTGACCAGCAGGATCATAAGTATGAAGTAATTCGTTAAATCGGCCCATAGTACGGTGGGAATGATGATCGCCATCAATATTATTATTCCGCCCATAGTCGGTGTTCCGGCCTTGCTCTGATGGCTCTGGGGTCCCTCTTCCCTGATCTTTTCTTTGATCTGATGCTTCTGCAGAATGCGGATAAAAAACTGGCCCAGGAATAGAGAAATCAGGATGGCCGTAATAGTCGCCGCCGCTGTCCGGAATGTGATATACCGGAACAGATTGAAACCGGAGACATATCCGGTCAGCTGTGTGAACAGATGATAAAACATATCAATTTTGCCTGAAGGCGGTTCCCTTCAATAAAATTATCAATTTTTCAAGAGCGATGCCGCGCGAGGCTTTTAGATAAACTATATCTCCCCTCAGAATATCATTTAGTAAAACCTCGCCGGCACCGCCTGTATCTTCACAATGTTTTATCTTTGTCTTATCCAAACCCGCCGCCAGTGCCGCCTCATAGGTATCAGCCGAAAGCGGCCCGACTGTCAGCGTATAATCAAAATCCAATAGCGCCAGAAGCCGGCCGATTTCCCGGTGAAACTCGGCCGATCTCTCTCCCAACTCCAGCATATCGCCGATTACCGCCACCGACCGACGGTTCTTTGCCGCCGCGTTTTTCAAATACTCTTTGAATGATTGAAGACCCGATGACATCGAAACCGGATTGGCATTGTAGCAGTCGGCGATAACGGTCAGGCTGTCTATATTTTCTATCTCACCCCGGTAGGGAGCAAAATTATATTTTATATCATTTAGTTCTTCGGGCCGGATATCCAGACCAAGAGTCTTGCATACCGCATAGCCGGCGAGAACATTGTACGCCTGGTACCGGCCAAATAATCTTATTGCAACCTCTCCGCCGTCGATTTTTACCAGCGGAAACCCATCGGCGGAGGCACCCGCAAGCGATGCCCTGATATCCGCCGGATTGTCGATTCCGTATGTAATCACTCGCCGATCCCGTTTTCCCGCGGCTTGCACTAATACGGGGTCATCGGCGTTGATTAACACCGGCTGATCGGCCTTCATGGCATCGGCCAGTTCCAATTTCGCCTCGGCAACTCCCTCTACTGTGCTGAGTGTCTCAAGGTGGGTCGGACCGACATTGGCGATTATTGCCAGATCGGGATGTATGATTCCGGCCAGCCTGGTCATCTCACCCGGTATGGATATTCCCAGTTCGAACACTCCGTAGCGACTGTCGGCGGGCATACCGAATATCGCCAGTGGTAAACCGTAGAGATTATTCAAATTCCCCGGTGAACCGTAGGTGTTCTTTTCTTTATGCCGGATCATGGCCAGGATAAATTCCTTGGTTGTGGTCTTTCCGTTGGAGCCTGTCACGGCGACCAACGGAGCCTCGATTTTCTTTCTGTATTCCGATGCCAGGCGCATCATCGCCTCATGCGTGTTTTCCACAACCACGACCGGCACCCGGTCGCCGATAATATCGAGATCATTGTAGTCAGTGGCCACTACCAGACCCGCGCTGTTTTTTTTCAGGGCATCCGCGATGTACTTATGACCGTCATCCGCCTCACCCCTTATCGCAAAGAAAAGCTGCATCTTTTTCAATGTCCGGGTATCGATCGAGACTCCCTTGAATACGGTCTCCCCCGTCTTTTCGTTCAGCAGTCGGCCGTTTATCGTCTCGGCCAGCGTTTTAAAATCCAACGTCAGCAACCTTTCTCAGCCTTTCTTGTATCCCAGCTTCTCCAGCGATTTTAGAATCTCGGCTTTATCTTCGTACGGATATTTTTTTGTCCCAATCTCCAGATAATCCTCGGCTCCCTTGCCTGCGATCAGAACGGTGTCGTCGGCCCGAGCCATTTTGAGAATCTCATATATGGCCTTCCTGCGATCCGGTATGACCCGGTAATCATCCTTGACCATCCCCGGTTTGACATCGTCGATGATCCGGTCGGGATCTTCCGTGCGGGGATTATCCGAGGTGATCATGGCCAGGTCGGAAAATTTCGAAGCTGCTTCACCCATTAACGGACGTTTACCCCGGTCCCTGTCCCCACCGCAACCGAACAGTATTATCAGCCGCCCTTTTGTGATCTCGCGGGCCGACTTACACAGCCTTTCGATTGCATCCGGAGTATGAGCATAGTCTATCACGACTGAGAAAGGCTGACCGCATATCACCGGCTCAAATCGTCCCGGTACCGCCTCGGCGGCCTTCAGACCGGCCGCAATATGATCCGCATCGATACCCATCGCCGTCGCCAAGGCCGCCGCACCGGTGGCGTTAGATAGATTGTACCGTCCGGGCAATCCCAGTTCAATCGGTCTCTCTTCACCTTTCGCGACCAGCGTAAACAGCGAACGGTCGGAATACAGCTCGAAATCTTTTAGATAAACATCGACATCATCCCTGACCGCCGAATAAGTCAACAACCGGCCGCGGACATCATCGACAAAACCGGCGTACTCGGGGACATCCATGTTGATGACGACATATTTTTCATCGCCGACAAGTTTGTTCAAAAACAGTTTTTTGGCCTCGAGATATTCTTCCATAGTATTGTGGAAATCGAGATGGTCACGGCTGAAATTCGTGAATAATCCCGCCTTGAAATCAATATTATCGACCCGGTGCAGAACCAGCGCATGCGACGAGACTTCAACCACCCCATGCGTACATCCCGCTTTAATCATCTCCGAAAGAATCTTTTGCATATCGACCGAGTCGGGTGTGGTGCGCCCGGCTTTGTATCTGATCTTCCCTGTATCATAAACGAGTGAATTGACCATCCCCGCCTCGATTCCGGCCGCCTTCAATATCATCCTGACCAGGTAAACCGAAGTGCTCTTACCATTGGTGCCGGTGATACCGGCTATATTCAGATTGAACCCTGGGTATCCGTAGAATTGCGCCGCTGTATCGGCCATGGCCTGGCGCAGATCCGGGACAATCACCGCAGGGATCGTACCGTTGTATGATTTGGCCGTCATAACCGCAACTGCACCGTTTTTTACGGCATCGGGAATAAACTGGTTGCCGTCCATCTTATAACCTTCAACCGCAATAAACAGCATCCCCGGTTTCACTCTCCGGGAATCGTATTCCAACCCGGTTATTTGCAAATCGCCACCGCCGCTTAATTTGGCCCCCGACACAGATTTTATCAGTTCTTCAAGTCTCATGTTTCTTTCTCAGACTTTCCCGCATACCAGGCGGCATCGGGCCTTTTTGCCGACCAGCGCACCCGCTGACGGAAACTGTTTTTTGACTTTACCGTAACCGTCGATTTCGAATTTCAATCCCTGATAGTTCAGGACGGCAATAGCTGTCCGCATCTGCAACCCGGACATATCTATAATGGTCACTTTCTCATTATTCTCATCATCATTCTGCACTACCACTGCGACCGTCTCGGTGCCCGGGATGCGTCGTCCCTCGGGAGGAAACTGCCAGACGACTACCCCCTCGGACCGGTCGGATACAAGATTCAATCCTTTCTTTGCGGCTATCTTCATGGCCAGGGAAACGTCACGCCCGATAAAATCTGGTATCTCGAGCAGATCATTGTCACCATCCGAAGCCAGCTTCGTATCGGGCCGCAACGATTCGGAATTGGTGATAGTGTAACGCTCGGCGATATTTTTGAAAGCCGGTCCGGCGGTATGACCTCCGTAATGAATCGGTTCCGGCTGATGCAACACCACAATACCGGCCACCTGCGGTTTTTCTGCCGGGAAATAACCGAGGAACGAAGCAACAAATTTGTTTTTGTGATAGCCGCCGTTTTCAAGATCAGGTACCTCGGCCGTGCCGGTCTTCCCTGCAATTGTAACAATGTCCGATTTCACCGGAGTCCCCGTTCCGCGTTCGACCACGCCGGCCAGGAAAGACTGCATCAACTCGGCATTTTTTTCTTCGATCACCCTTCCGATCATCAGCGATTTTGATTTTTGTATCAACTTACCTTCATTGTTGATCATCCCCCGGATCAGGATCGGACGGTACAGACTGCCGCCGTTGGCCAGAGCAGCCATCGCGGAACTCAACTGCAGAGGCGTCACCGCAATCGAATGACCGATCGAAAGGGCGGCAATGTTGTAATCCGACCAGACGCCCGGATCGCCGATATAACCCGACTGCTCGCCGGGAAGCCCGACATAGGTTTTCTGACCGAAGCCGAATCGATCGATGGCTTCGCATAGCTTTTCCGGCCCCAGGCGAAGGGCCAGTTTGCCGGTTCCGATATTGCTGGACAATTCAATTATCTCCTGAAACGTCAGCGAATCATATTTATGGTCGTCTCTCATCCGGCTGCGTCCGCATCGCCATAAACCTTCTTCGCAGTATATCTTCTCCTCGAGATCGACCAGTCCTTCATCGAGCAGGGCCGAAGCGGCGACTATTTTGAACACCGAACCCGGTTCGATACAGTTGCTGACCGCCCGCAATTTGACGGCATCATTGTTTTCCCCCGCGACATAATCGGCCGCCGCCAGTATTTCACCGGTTCGGCAGTCAAGGAAAACCGCCGTCCCCTCGAGAGCGTTATATTTCTCGACCGCCGCCTTGAGCTCGTCTTCGACAATCTCCTGGAAATACCAGTCAACCGTCAATACGATTGAGTTTCCGGCTACAGGTCTGACTAATGGGATGGTCTTAATCCGGTATGTATTTCTGTGCGCGTCCCTCAAGTAGTCGATCAGGCCGGGGATCCCGGCCAGAACCGAATCATAGCTGTATTCAAGCCCCGATATTCCATTGCCGTCAATATTGGTGTAACCCAGAAGTTGTCTGCCGACGGCACCGAATGGGTAATCTCTTTTTACACCCTTTTCTATATACAATCCGGGGATACTATCGTTCGTTATTTTGGCGGCCAGGGCATCCGAAAGATCGCGGTCGATATATTTGAAGCGATTGGGGCTGAGGGAATATCTTTTTTGGGAACTGCCGCTCTTACGGTTATACAGGCGGTCGAGATAACGATAAATGTTCCTGATTTCTTTCTTCCCCGAAGGGTATGCATAAAGAGCGTTGCTGATAACATTGACAGCCAGCTGGCGGCCCTTGCGGTCGAATATAAGACCGCGCTCGGCTTTCACCTTTGTCTTGCCGGTCGACTGCTTCCGGGCCCGATCGCCATACTCTTCCCCGTTGACTATCTGGATGACGGCCAATCTGAAGAAAAGAGCACACCATATCAGGATCACCAAAGCATAAACGACGGCCATCCTTGGCTTGCTGAACGTAAGACTATCCCTATTCTTCATCAGACTCAAAAATACTGCTGGTTGCGGCTCTTGTTTCGTTGAGGACCGGGAGATTATCGGCAATCTTTTTCAGCGATGTCACGACATCTTCAAAGCCTTCCGAATTGTTTTCTTCACGGTCGATATTGAGGGTGAACAAATTTTCCGAACTGGTCCGGGTCAATCCCAGATCTTCTTTCGCCATTTTCTCAATCCGCGAAAGCCGGGAAAGCTCGATCACTTCCATATTGGCTTTTTTAACCAGGTCCTTCAAATTTTTATTTTCTTTTTCCAGAACCGAGACATCTTTGACCAGGCCCATGACATAGACCCGCTGCCAGACGTGAAGGCAGGCCAGGAGTATGATCGATCCCACGATCATCGCCGGGATCAATGATTTCGACGAGACCAGGCGCTTCTTCAGCGAGTTTTTCAGGTTACCCGTGGCACGATATCTTTGAACCGAAATCTTCATCTGTTTATCAGGCAATCTTCTCGGCGGCACGCATCCTCGCGGAACGCGCCCGTGAATTATTTTTTATTTCCTCATCCGAAGGTTTGACCACTTTTTTTGTCAGCACTTTTACTTCCGGCTTACGGCCGCAGACACAAACCGGGAACTCCTTGGGACATACACAGCCTTTGGCCTTCTCGGCCAGGAAACGCTTGACCATCCTGTCCTCGAGCGAATGATATGAAATGACCACCAGACGCCCGCCGATAGCCAGATACTCCAGCGACAGCGGCAGGACTTTTTCAAGCTGTTCAAGCTCACGATTGACCTCTATCCTGATCGCCTGAAACAGCCGGGCCAGCGAGGCATTCCGTGATCCGGGCGGAAGAACAGGACTTAATACCTCGCGGAGACGTTCGGTCGAGTCGATTCTTTTCTCCTGCCGGGCGCGGCATATGACCCTGGCCGCCCGCGACGCCGCTCTCTCTTCACCATACTTGCGGAATATCAGCGCCAGTTCTTTTTCGGAATATGTATTGACGATCGTTTCCGCATTGAGAACATCATCGCCCATGCGCATGTCCAGGGGGCCGTCATGCATGAACGAAAATCCACGTCGGGGAGAATCGATCTGATGCGATGAAACACCAAGATCAAAAAGAATTCCATCTACCTGCTTGATTCCCAGTTCCTCCATCACTTCACTTAGCCGTCCGAAAGT
>QNAH01000147.1 GCA_003641425.1 Candidatus Zixiibacteriota bacterium | reverse complement strand
TTCTGTATATCGTTGATGATATATCCGACTATCGGGGCGGCCAGCGAGGCGATCCCGATGGTCTTGCCGGTTTTGGTGGACATCATCCCTCGCATCCTCCGGCGAACCCGTCCACCCGAAGTGTCCATCTTTTCAGTATTGAATTTTCTCGGCATAACATTTACCTCTCATACAACCGCTACAGCCGCCGCTACATCCAGTGCCCCCGCACATTGGCGCCGTCGGTTGGTTTAAGCTGTCCGCTTTCGATCAATTCAATTGCCTGTGATACCGTCCCATCGGCCCAGAGTGCCGCCTTGATTCCGGCCGCGGACAGGGTCATGAAGGCTTTCGGGCCGAGATTGCCGGAGATGACCACCTGGACATCGAGGCGGGCGACATTTTGCGCCGACTGAACACCGGCTCCCTGAGCGGCCTGGAAATTCTGCTCATTGCCGACCACTTCCATTTCTTTCGTCTCGGTATCATATATGATAAAATATTTCGCTCGACCGAATCTGGGATCGACCTTGCTGGTAAGATCCATACCTTCCGATGATATTGCTATTCGCATAAAACCTCCTTAATTAAATCTTCCCCTTCTCATACCGCGCCGACCCTGGCATCGCCCCCGGCCCCGCCCACGTCCGCCGTTACGGCAACCGGGCAGATAATACCGCTCTTCTTTCAAATTTCCGTTGCAGAAAGCGGCGATTATCTCTTCAATTGTGCCCCGGAAAAAAGGGTTGACCTCGACTCCCGATGAAGCCAGCATGGTTTCAAGTTCCTGGGAAATGGCGCCGCAGATGAGTATATTGACACCCAGATTACAAATGAATCTGGCTTTCTGAACAGCATGAAGCTGGGGGATTGCAACCGTGTTTTCGCTGACAATATGGCCGTTGTCAAAATCAGCCACCATCAGTTGACCGGCACTGTCCATGACCGGCGAAACCCGTTCTTTCCATATCGGAATTGCAACCTTTATACTCATGCCGCTATATAGAGCATGGAATATGCCAATCACGGACAGCCGATTAAGATATTTTTATAAGTTATTATTCAACAATGACTTATTATGATACTAAAGAGCGTTAAACCTATGGGGAGAATCCAAAATTGTTGCATTTATGCAACAATATAAAATAATGTAATTGCAATAATGCAACATTATTTTTTAATTTCGATACCGAGTTTTTTGATTTTGCGCCAAAGTGTCGTTTTGTGCATCCCGAGCTGTTCGGCTGTTTTCCGGCGGCTCCAGTCGTTTTTGCGAAGCGCCTCGGTGATATAGCGGGCCTCGAGATCATTGAGCGATTTGGTGTTGGAAACGGCTGTCTGCTCATGCGGGCGAAGATTGTCCGGGAGATCATCGACCTCGATCACCCCCGAGCGACTGACAACGAAGGCATGTTCGATAATATTTTCCAGCTCGCGGATATTGCCGGCGAAATCATGATGCATCAAAATCGCAAGCACCTCCGGTGAAACATCGGAGATAAGCTTGCTTCTCAGCTTATTGAAATGATTGATAAAATGATCGACCAGAAGTGGGATATCCTCGCGCCGCATGCGAAGCGGCGGAAGATCGACCCGGATCACATTGATTCGGTAGTACAGGTCATCGCGGAAATTCCCCGCCTTGACCAGCTTCTCGAGCTTTTTATTGGTGGCGGTAATAATCCGGACATCGGCTTTAACCGGCTTGGTTCCTCCAAGCGGTTCGTACATCCGTTCCTGCAGGACACGAAGCAGCCGCACCTGAAGCGCCGGGGAGATATCGCCGATCTCATCGAGAAATATCGTCCCGCCCTCGGCCAGCGCAAACCGACCCGGTTTGTCTTTGCGGGCGTCGGTGAATGCCCCTGCCTTATAGCCGAAAAGCTCCGACTCCAGAAGCGTATCCGGCAGAGCGCCGCAGTTGACCGCCACAAACGGTTTGTTTTTTCGGGGTGACAGGTTATGCACCGCCCGGGCGATCAGTTCTTTGCCGGTACCGCTTTCCCCTTCGATAAGGATGGTGCTGTCGCTGTCGGCGATAGTCGGGAGAATTTCGAATATTTCAAGCATCCGGGCGTTTTTGCTGATTATATCATGGAATGAGTATTTTTTCTTCAGTTCGCGCTGAAGTTCCTCCAGCGTGCTCAGGTCGCGGAAGGTTTCCACCCCGCCGATTATGTGGCCTTCTTTATCGCGAAGAAGCGCGGTCGAGATGGATATGGGAATACGACTGCCGTCGGCATCGATAATAAAAACCGGGCGGTTGACAACCTGGCCGCCGGTGCGGAATGTTTCTCGAAGGGCACATCCTTTTTCACAGATCGAGGCTTTGAAAATATCACAGCATTGCTGGCCGATAGCCTCCTCGCGGCTGACCCCGGTTATCTCCTCGGCCGCCCTGTTGAACGAAGTTATTTTCCATTCATTATCAATTGTAAAAACGCCGTCGGCAATAGAATCGAGAATGACATTGGTGGTTTCGTCTTTAGTCATTCCATTTTGAGCCGACATTTCTCTTGCGGTCCGGCTTTTATTCAAATCGTCTTTTTTCATTTCATCGTTCATTTTTCGGCTCATTCAATAATGTATCAATCCGGTCAACTATTTCAAATATACTACATACGTTGCAATTTTGCAACAAGTTGGAGAAAAATAATCTTGGGGGATTATTTAGGTAAGGTAGCTTATTCGTCGTCGCGAGCGGAGAGATGCGCCGGGGGCGCAGATCGAAGCGTGGCAATCACGCGGCTTTTCAGGCAAAAGGCTAACCGAGTGACAAAAGCAATGAGATTGCCACGTCGGCCGCAACAGCGGCTTTTTGGCTCTTCGCTATGACGTTTTGATACATTAATGTTGTACCCCCAAAGTGGTGTCGGGTCGCCGCACCTGACACCACAAAAAAAACTTGCCGGTCTACACCACCAGATGGCCCATGAAATCGGTGGTTTTCATGTCTTCGCAGGCGAAGACCATCTCTTTTATTTCTTTCTGGCGCTCCGGCGACAAAAGCTCCGCCGACAGTCCGTTGAACTTCGACTCGAGATCCTCCATCGTCATCGGCTCGCGCGGGTCGCCCTTTGGATATTCGAGATACTCCGAGTATTCCTTGCCGTCTTTGGTCTTCACCACCACTTTCGACGGCTGTTTGGCCGGGAACATCTTCTCGAACTCTTCCGAGGCCTCACCCTTGATTTTGTCGATCACTTCCCAGATACGCTTATCTTTCAGCTTCTCGTCGGAGAACGACTGGGTTGAGATGGCATGATCGACCAGTACGCAGGCGACACAGTACGGCAGGGAATGATCTGCCGTCTCGCGCGATTCCGGGCGGTACTTATGCGGGTCGAACAGAATATCGCACGCCCGCGCGATGGTCGTGATGGTCACTTCCTCGATCTGGTCATAACTGATATTATTGCCCTTGACCACGTTCAGAGTCGCCGAGAGATGCGTATGCGTCAGCGCTTCGGTCGGGAACGCTTTCATACCGCATTCGAGAATTTTGTACGTCTTGCCCAGCCCGCCGACCAGCTTGTCGAGATCCCAGTCCGGCCCGAACACATCCATCAGCCCTTCCTTGCCCTCGAACACTTTCTCGGTCCCGGTGTATCCCCGTTGTGCCATCAGGGCCGCGAAAACTCCGCTCTGCACCGCCATCGGATCGACCGTATTCTTCATCATCGTTAGCTGTCCCGCGGTCGGACATCCGATAGTATGATTATGCGAACCGTTAATCCCGATCGCATGCACCATCTGATCGACATCCAGCCCCAGAAGTTTCCCTGCTACGATCGGGGAAACAAACTGCGTTAATGTTGCATGGTGCCATTTGCGTTCGCGTACACCCGGCACCGCGAATTCGCACAGCCTCTGCTCGAACTCGTAGGCCAGCACGATGGCGACGATGGCGTCCTTCATCGAGGCCCCGACCATCTCGCCCACCGCCAGCGCCGCCGGGATAAGATCCGAGGGATGCGAGGGATCCTCTTTCCAGTAAATATCGTTGAAATCGAGTGCGCGGATCATGAGCGAGTTGATCAGCGTTACATTGACCGCCGGAAGACGGACATCGTAACCGAGCACGGTCGCCTGCGCTTTGCCGCCCATCTCGACATAAATATCCCGAAGGATCTTGACATCTTTGGTATGATAGCCGCCGTAGGAACATCCGATCGAATCGTACAGATACCGTTTGACCTCATGCACCACATTTTCCGGGAGATCATTGTACTGCAGGTCGACCGCAAATTCGGCGATCCGTCTTGAAATCGATTTGTCCATTCTAAGTCTCTCCGCTGTTTATATTTTTTTCTTTTTTTTCCTATTTCCGGGAATCTCTTCGTCAACTTTGCATGTCGAGCCAAGGCCATATCAGCCCTTCAGTTTATCCCTCACCCAGTTTTCCAGTCCGCCGATTACGATCAACTCCTGCGCCGCCGCGCCGACCGGGCTGATCGAATACGTTTTCCCGCCCGCGTCGAGAGTTGACATTTTGAAATCGATACTGGCGTTGATACCGGTCCGCACCGTTAATTTCTCGTCACCGAATTTTTCTTTCAGATCGCGCACCAGATCGGGAGCCTCGATCACCAGAAAACCGTTGTTAAGCGCATTGCGTTTGTATGTTTCCGAGAACGACCCGGCCAGGACGACCTTAATACCGCGATGTTTCAGGGCCGTCGCCGCCTGCTCGCGCGAGGAACCGCTTCCGAAATTGAACCCGCCGACCAGTATATCTCCTTCTCTGGCAATCTTCTGAAATTCCGGATCATAATTTTCCATCGCCACCCCCGCCTGCTGTTCGGCGGTAAAATCGTCGATGTAGGTGTACTTACCGGGATAAATACCATCGGTGTTTAGATTATCCTGGTGGCAGAAAATAAGCTCGCCCTCGATACTCGACGGAAACCCCTCGATAATGCCGACGGGACCCGACGACGTTTTCTTTTTCTGGAGAATACGAATCTCGCCCTGCGGCGGGGCCTGATCGAATCCATTCGGACCGGCGATTTTCCCGGCAATTGCCGAAGCCGCGACTACTGCGGGCGATGCCAGGTACGCCTCGGCCGACCGCGATCCCATGCGGCCCTTGAAATTCCGGTTGGTGGCCGAGATACCAACTTCATTGTCTTTGAGTGTCCCCATCCCGAGACCGATACACGGCCCGCATCCGGGCGGAAGCTCAATCGCACCGGCCTCCATCAACGCCTGCCAGTCACCGCGTTTCTCGGCCTCGGCCTGAACTTCATTCGAGGCCGCCCCGACATAGAACTCGACTCCCTCGGCGATCTTTTTGCCCTTCACCACCGCGGCCGCCTCGGCGATATCCTCGACCCGGCTGTTGACACACGAGACCAGGTACGCCTTGTGTATTTTGACATTCTTTTTTGCCATCTCGGCGACCGAAGTCATCACTTTGACCGTATTCGGTCCCGACACATGCGGCTTTACCGTAGCCAGGTCGAGTGTTATTTCTTTGGCATAGACGGCATCTTTATCCGCCGATGGTCTGTTGGCCGAAAGTTCGCCGATCCGTTTCGGGTTCATCCTCGGATGGAACTCGCCGCCATCGGCATCTGACGGCACCTTCGCCGGGCCGCGTTTGACAATCGCCTCGGCCCGCCTTTTGAGCCAGTCGATCGTTATATCGTCGATCGGGAAAACGCCCGCAAGCGCGCCCCATTCGGTGGTCATATTGGCAATAGTCAGCCGCTGATCGACCGATAGCGTCTTGATTCCGTCGCCGCCGAATTCGACCGCATGATTGAGCACTTCGTCATTGTTGAAAAAACCGCACAGCGTAATTATGACATCCTTGCCGGTCACGCCGGGACGCAATTTGCCTTTGAGTTCCACTTTGGCCACCGGCGGCACCTGCCACCAAGTCCGCCCGGTCGCCCAGATCGCGGCGGCATCGGTGCGCACCACCGGCGTTCCCAGACAGCCCAGCCCGCCGTACATGTTGGAGTGGCTGTCCGAGGCCACCACCATTGTCCCCGGCCAGGCATAACCTTCCTCGCACATCACCTGATGTCCGATACCGCGCCCGGCGGGATAGAAATCGACACCCATCTCCTTTGCGAAAGCCTCGATTTTGGCATACTTGGCCAGGTTTTCCTCGGACTTGTTCTGAATATCATGATCGAGCGTGTTGACTACCTGTCGCGGGTCGGCGATTTTGGTCGCCCCGATTCCTTTGAATTTCGGTATCACTGCACCGGTGTTGTCGTGGGTCATGACATGAGCGGGCTTGATCGAGAGATAATCGCCGCTGTGAACGACATGTTCCGCATCCAGCCCGACCGCATGTTTTTGCGCTATTTTTTCGACTAAATTTTGTCCTGCCATATTTTCACCTGTTTATAAGAAGATTTTATTCTCAAAAAAACGTTGTTATTATATAAGAGTCTCCCCCAAAAAGTCAATCGGATTGTGAGGTGAAATTATACCTGTATTTTAGGGGTAGATCGGAATCCCGAAGGACCGCCGAAGACGAACCGCAGGTTCCGATTCATAATAGGAGATAACGACAATTATGTATTTGATTATTTTAATAAAATGGAGTAAAATGCAGGCTGTTGGTTTTATTAAATAAAAGATAAGTAATTTGTAAAGTTTTCGCAATTCCCATAGCAGACTTGGAGTCCTATACTGGCGAATCGTGGATGTCTTTAACGCAGAGGATAAAATTAATGGCTATATCACTAAATGATAAATATGAACCAATTAATCGATTTAAAGCTATTGTCGAACATGGTCATGGTTTGTTGGTTGTGTCCGCTGGTCCTGGAACAGGCAAAACTTACAGCCTGCTTAGGAAAATTGAAAAACTAATTGAACTGGGGATAGATCCGAAGCAAATATATTATCTGACCTTTGTAAACAGTATTGTGGATGCTTTTAAATCAGATATTTGCAAGCCCAAAGAAGAAGGCGGATTAGGAGTTGATGCGGATG
>QNAH01000146.1 GCA_003641425.1 Candidatus Zixiibacteriota bacterium | reverse complement strand
CTATGCCGCGGAACGTTCCCGCGTCCTTTTATGTTGCTTCATATATATCTTATTTCTAATTTGGGAAAATAGAAATATTTCGGGTTGGATAACACTTGCGGAAAGGGCGCAGAATGGCATCCGGCAAAGATAAAAAGAAAAAAGAAGCAAAACAGGAATGGCCGATCAAGGCATACAAAAATCTCGATTTCCTCAACAGCCCCGCCGCGCGAACCATCCGCGTGATGACCGAGATGGTCGAACCGTCCGACCGCTTCTGGAAACATCATCTCTGGAACACAGTCGTTTTTTTCGGCTCGGCCCGCACCCTCCCCGGTAAAGAGGCCCGGCGAAAATTCCGGGACATTCAGTCCAGAATTAAAAAAGCCTCGCGTCCGTCGCCAAAATTAAAAACGGAACTCGAAAATGCCCGCCGTGAGGTAATCATGTCCGCCTATTACGATGATGCCGTCCGCCTCTCGGAAAAACTGGCCCGCTGGTTTATAGAAATTGAAAAGAAGGGCAGCCACCGCTTTGCCGTCTGCACCGGCGGAGGCCCGGGTATCATGGAAGCGGCCAACCGCGGCGCCCAAAAGGCCGGGGGAATTTCGGTCGGACTCAATATCAGCCTGCCGATGGAACAAAATCCCAACCCGTACCAGACCAGGGAACTCTCGTTCGAATTCCATTATTTCTTTATCCGAAAATTCTGGTTTTTCTACCTGGCCAAGGCGCTGGTGGTTTTCCCCGGCGGCTTCGGCACTCTCGACGAATTTTTCGAACTGGTGACCATCATACAGACAGGCAAATCGAAGAAGACGATGCCGGTGATTCTTTTTGGAAGCGAATACTGGAACGATGTCATGAATATCGAAAAAATGGCCCACTGGGGAACAATTTCGCCGGAGGACCTCAAACTGTTCCGCCTCATCGACAATGTCGATGAAGCCTTTGAATATTTGAAAAAGGAACTGACCCGGCTTTATCTGAAAAACATACCCCGGCCGCGACGAAAGAAATGATCTGAACCGAATAAAAAATGCAGCCGAATATTCCAAAGAAAAAACTGGTTCTGGCCGACCTTGGCCTGTTCTATGCCGCCGCCGTCTGGGGGGCGACATTCTTCATGGTCAAGGGCGCTCTGGCCGATGTCGATCCGATCATCATGGTCGGCTACCGTTTTACCATGGCCGGGGTCATCCTGCTTGCATGGCTCCTGGCAAAAAAACAGCCGATCTTCGAGGGTTTCGGGCGCGCCATGATCCTCGGTCTGCTCCTCTGGTTTTTGTACGTGCCCCAGACAATCGGTCTGAAATACACAACCGCCTCCAACTCCGGTTTTATTACAGGATTATTTGTTGCTTTTATACCGCTGTTCATGCGGACGATTTTCAAAAAGAAACCATCCGTGATGGAGTTACTCGCATCCGCCGTCTCTTTGATCGGGCTGTTGGTACTAACCGGCGGGATGGCCGATGTCAACATCGGCGATATTCTCACTCTGGCCGCCGCCACGACTTACGCCCTTCATGTTCTCTACTCCGACAAATATATGAAAGCCGGTATGAATCCCTTTATCCTTGCCTGCCAGCAATTCCTGATCGTCGGCCTGCTCTCGCTTCTGACCGGCCTGGTGCTGGACCTGCCGTTCCGGGTAGGATCGTTCCATGCCGGCTGGGTGATTGTCTTCCTGGCCCTGTTTCCGTCCCTGACAGCTTTTGTTATTCAGCTCATGGCTCAGAAAATCCGCTCACCTTTGCGCGTCTCCTTGATCTTCGCCCTTGAACCGGTTTTCGCCGCGGCTTTTGCCTGGACACTCGGTAATGAAAATTTCGTTACTCATCGCGCTATCGGCGGTCTTTTGATTTTTTCGGCTCTTATCATATCCGGCCTGCCGACCCCTTCCTCAAAAAAGGCAATATCAACGAATAAATAAAGGCAGACATGGTCCGCCTTGAGGAAACAATTGGGAATTGTAATCAGGGGCAATGCGGTTCACTGCCGCCTTTATAGACGTAATTTATCAGAGTTGTAATATCCAGGGTGTTAATATTGCCGGAACTGTCTGTATCGCATGATCCGGGCTCCGAGGTGCCGGTGCACGCTTCACCTTTGGTCCGGAACGTTATCGGCGGCGATGACGCAAAGGAATTGCCGACCGCCAATAAACAGGCGATCACCATGATTACTAGTATCATCAGAAAGCACAACAAAATTACTGGGCCGGAATCCGGGCTGGATCTCTCTTTATTATAAAAAATCCGCAAAACTGGTATCCTTTATATTAATCAAAGCGCAGCCATAAGCAGGCTCCGGCCCGTAGTCACATTGTGCGGGATGAAAGGCGTGAGGATGTGGAGTTTGATGATCCAATCGGCCTGCGATAGTCATACCGGTGAGGGCGGGCGATTGCTTCAGGGTTATAATGCAGGAAGGCTGTCCGAAAGCGGTTCACCGTCACCAAAATCACCCCTGAGCTTTCCACAGGCAGCATTGAAAAGCCCTTGACTTTGCCTAATGGACAGCCATCCCTTTTTTTATTACTGCATTATTGCCGTTGTCAAAGATTCCGTGAAAAATCCAGGTTCACTTATTCAGGTGGGATAACAGTAATTTTCTTGCGGTCGATTTGTCTTTTTGGAATATACAAATAGCGATTTTGGCGATCTGAAACGGGTAAACCGGAGAAAATGAACGACTGCGATCAATTTAGTTTTTGACATCGACCGATTATCCGCCGTGTCAAATATGACACACCAGGCTCACGCCAACATAATTTGTGTTTTGTCATTTATCGGAAACCCGGCCCATAAAATGAACGTAGTAAATACCATTGGTCTAAATATTATCCCCGAATTGGGGTTTAATCAGAAGAGTGTCATGGATTATGTTTGCAGAGGGTGATCGTTTCATACAAAATTCAGACAAATATATCGTATCCGATTTGCTAATGAAAATAAACGGGCGTCCCAAGAAACGGGGAGTCGCGGGCGGTCCTCAAACTAATAATTGTATCAATGGAAGAGCTTATTATATTGTATCTATAGCCGGTAGGGAAAGAATTGAAGATTAACACGTTATATAATATTGCCAGCGAAGGAAACCATGCCGGCGAAGAAGAACTATTCAGGGCATTGACTGCAAGATTCAGATTATTCGCGCGCCAAAGAATTTGGGACGAACTGGACTCTGAAGAAATCGTGCAGGACGCCCTGATGACTATATGTAAAGAGTATAAGACAATTGACTTCACAACCAGTTTCTCAGCCTGGGCCTACAAGGTCCTTGACAATCGGATTTTGGGGTATATTCAGACCCGGAAACGGCGAGCCGGGAAAATCACCCTTGTCTCCGAAGCCGACGATCTACCTGCCACAGAAAATGACAATCCGAAACAGGATTTTAAACGAAATCTTATACGCTGTATGAGAAAAATTGCCCATACTAATTTACGTTATGCCAGGATTCTGAATCTGCATTATCAGGGTTTCGGCACCGATGAGATCTGTGAAAAGATGAAACTGACACGGAATAATCTATACTCTGTCCTGTCCCGAGCCAGATCGTTGCTCGAATATTGTCTGGAAGAAGGAGATGTCCGATAGTGGCTGATTGCAGCGATAAGCGTTTCGAAGAGATGCTTCACGCCTACGAGCTGGGAATGCTTTCCGATGACGATCGGGAAAAATTCGAAATGCACCTGATGGAATGTGAGGTTTGCTTCGAGAAGGTGCAGAAGCTGATGACGGCGGTAGGGCTGGTCCGGCATGATTCTGAAGTGCATGCGGTTATCGAAAAAGAAGCCGCCCGTGGGGATGATCAGACAGAATCCGATCCGTCGGAAGTGAAAGCCTCGATTTTCAAGAGAAAACTCTGGCCCTCATTGGTTCCTTCGGCCATCGTCGTCGCCCTTCTTGTTGTCCTTATCCTGAAACCGTGGCAGATCGAGATCAGTCCCACCCAGGAAGCTGTCGCCATCGAAAACCGTCTGGCCATTATGTACTTCGAAAACCTGGCCGATCCCGATGACGAACACAATCTGGGGGAAATCATCACCAGCCTGCTGATCACCGATCTCTCGGAGTCGGAGTATGTCAGCGTAATTTCCAGCCAGAGACTTTATGATATTGCGCGCATCATGGGCAAGGATGAACGCTCCTCGCTCGATCGTGAAACGGCTATGGAGATTGCCCGGCGCGCCGATGCCAAGTGGATGCTTCTGGGGAGCATACATCAGACCGAACCATATTTCTCGCTGGCCGGCCAGTTGATTGATGTCTCCACCGGTGATGTTATAGCATCCCAGTTGATCGCCGCGGAACCCGGCGACGATATTTTCCCGCTCATAGACAAGCTCACGACCGAGGTCAAAAACGATCTGACTCTGCCGTCGGCGGCCATGCAGGAACAGGATCGCATGGTGGCCGATGTCACCACCCATTCCTCGACGGCATACCGATATTATATTGAGGGCATCGATTATTTCGACAAATTCTATATGGATGAGGCACGGGCATGTTTCAGCAAGGCGGTCGAGCACGATTCCACCTTCGCCATGGCATATTATTACCTGACCCGGGTGACAAGCGGAGAAAAGGCCGATAAAAATCTAAAACTTGCGTCGACCTATATGGACAAAGTCAGCCAGAAAGAAAAATTCTATATTCGCAGTCTGCAGGCCGCCAAAGCGAGCGACTATTCCGGAGCCATTGAACATCTCGAACAGCTTCTTAAAAGATATCCCGACGAAAAAGAAGCGCTTTTTCTTATCGCCAATTACTACTATAGCAAGCGAAATATTGAAAAGCTGGCCGAGTATCTGGAAAGAGTCATAGCCCTCGATCCGTTCCACAAAAGTTCTTATAACATGCTGGCCTATGCCTATCACTTCCTGGGCAAAAACGAACGTTCCATTGAAATGGCCGATCGCTATGTCGCCCTCGCGCCCGACGAGGCCAACCCTTATGATACCCGGGGTGACCTGCTCAACCGGATGGGACGTTTCGATGAGGCCATTGAGTCCTACGAAAAGGCTGTCGAAATTAAACCGGACTTTTCCTCATCGAGATTAGCCCTCATCTATCTCAACCTTTTCCGAAGACAATATTCCAGGGCCGAAGAACGAGTTGCGGAATATGCCGAATCCGGCATGGAAAACGCGGAATCGCAGGCCAATCTTTATCTCAGTCATATCTATATTTTTCGAGGAGAAACAGACAGCGCTTTGAAAATCATCGACATGGAATTGGAAAAAAACAGGAGCGGTAAAAATTACTCATTACTGGGCGAAGGATACTACACCAAAGCCATGATATATGACGGACTCGGAAATTACGATCGTGCTATTGAATATATTCGCAAGGCTGAAGAGGCGGTCTCGTCCGACTTGCCATCCAAGAGCCTGAGCTACAAACATGCGGAGATAGTATTTCTGGCCCGGGCCGGAAAATTCGACGAGGCCGAAAGATTTCTCGAGGATTACGGTTCGAGGACCGAAGATATCCCCCTGCGAGTGGGCAGATATTATTACTGCCGCGGGGTCATCGCTTTTGAAAAAGGCGATTACAAAACGGCTATCAGCGAATTGAAGCAATCCCAGGAGGACAGAAAAAGCTACTCCTACCTAACAAACTACCTGCTGGCGCGGTCATATATAAAAACCGAACAGTACGCAGAGGCAATAGATATTTTCGAAGAGAACTTGAACAACTATGATCTCTGGCGCATGTACTATGGGATACAGGACTCAAAAACATATTACTATCTGGGGCTCGCCAATGAAAAGCTCGGGCGTAATGAAAAGGCCGTTAAAATGTATGACTACTTCCTTGAAATCTGGAAAGACGCCGATCCCGGATTTACAGAACTCGCTGATGCCAGACAACGATTGAAACGTCTTAAAAACCGCTCATGATTTTTTTTGAATTGATAATCAAAGCATCTGCATGACCGCATCCCAGATACCCAGAAGAACCAGCGCCGAGATTACGACCACCGCAATCAAAATATATCTGACAAATTCCGCCCCGCGTTCCACCGTCATTTTTGTCGCCACCCATGCCCCGAGCATATTGCCCACCGCCAGTATCAGACCGATTTCGAATCGGACCTGGTCGTTGAAAATAAACACGCCCAGGGCAAACAATGTAAACAGAAGGATGATCAGGTTCTTTATAGCATTGGCGCGGACCAGTTCATAACCGGCGCCAAGCACCAGCCCGGCCAGCAGAAAGATGCCCACCCCGGCCTGGATAAAACCGCCTTAAACACCGATTCCGAAAAATATTCCCAGTTGCATCAGACCCGGCCTTTTCTCCATCAGATCCGTTTTCCCGATCAGCCACCGTTTCGGCTTGATGATTATCACGATCAGCATCATCACCATCAGACCCCCGATGACATGACGCATCATCTCTTCATCAAGATTGACCGCAATCTGCGCGCCGATAACCGCCCCGACAATGGCCGGCGCGGCCAGCATAAACCCTTTCGAGAGATCGAGTTTCTTCTCTTTTCGGAAGACATTTACCGAGACCATCGTCTGCAACAGGATGGCAATCCGATTGGTCCCGTTGGCGACATTGGCCGGCAATCCGAGAAAGATCAGCAACGGCAACGAAATAAGCGATCCGCTTCCGGCCAGCGTATTGATAAAGCCACAGGCGAACCCGGCCGCAATTACTAATGGATATATATACCAATCCAAACCCAAAAACCTCTCGAAATCCATTTTTACGGGCGATAAATCATCCCGGCATATCGGGGGGGAAGGTAAACATGAGAACCGCTTCGGGCAAGCGATATTTTGGCCGCATTACGGCATAAAAAAGGCCGGGCTCACAGCCCGGCCCAGACTGATGACAAAGGGCAGTTTTTCGGGACTGTCCTTTGTTTTTATAACAATTGTGGGATTTCCTCGAGAGTTTTTTCTTAGATTACGGAGAATCGAGTTTTGGCATGATTATTTG
>QNAH01000145.1 GCA_003641425.1 Candidatus Zixiibacteriota bacterium | reverse complement strand
GCCGGGGTGCCCCACAGCTTGTCGAAGATCCCGAGTTTTTGGAGGGGCTGTGGGTTAGCTTGTTAAGGCAATAAATCTCATATCTGCAACACGTTCACAAATAATCCTCATTTTAGGCCCCCATACAATTTCACCATTAAATCAGTGATGATCGGAAATGTGGGCCCTTATATAGAGGTGTGTTATGCCCGGAGGATTCTTATTTATGACATTTATGGCGAAAAATATGGCGAGTTTGGATGACAATGGTAAGTCGCTGTATTCCTGCGTGTTACGGCGGCGGAAAGGTCGCCCCTGTAAGTCATTGATTGACATGGTGTTGTGACGGTCGTGTATCCCCATAACAGGCATTGGGTTATACAAAAGTGCATAAAAAAGTGAGAAAACGAACCCGATTTTTGGATTCCCGCCTGACACGGTTGCAATGGGGAATCGAAGAGTGTCAGGTCACAATTGCCTTCGACAATCAGGACTCGACACGACATTATTATGTCGCCTTTTAAGAATCAGCCCAAAGAGGCAAGTTTGAGGACGGTCACCCTCTCATCGATGCGGCCGGGGTAAAAGGGACGTTCAGTTGCAATAAGGAAACCTGCCGCAAGCAGCAGGGCACCATGCCATTATTTTAAAAGTGTATCGGCGGTGGTGTCTTTTTCGCGGGCGAGACGGTCGTACTGGAGTTTTACCAGCGAATCGGTGATCGAATCTATTTTGAGCCAGACCTCGGTCCATTCGATCTGTTTCTCTTTAAGCTTTTCGCGGAAGAGTTCGATATCCCTGATGGTCATGGCATATTTATTCAGGATCGAATCGCGGACGATGAAAAAGGAATCGCTGTTGTTGCGGTAAAGCTCGGCGGCTATCGATGTTTCGGCCACCGCCCCCGCAAACCGGGTATATTCGGCCCTTTTGTCGGCCTCGATTTTGTCTTTGATAAAGACATAGCCGAAACCGGCCGCCACTATCAGAACCGCTACAACTAAAATCCGCCAGATCATCAGTCACCAACTTTCGGTTGATATTCTCAGTAAAAAATGTAAATTACCGCGAACAACCTTTGAGGTCAAGATATATATGGAACTGAAATATCCGGGTCACCGAAGAAAATCGCGCGCGGTCAAAGCGGGCAAAGTTATTATCGGCGGAGGATTCCCTGTATCGGTGCAGTCGATGACCAATACCGACACGCGGGATGTCGAGGCAACGGTGGCGCAGATAAAAACGCTCGAAGAGGAGGGATGCGAGATTATCCGGGTGGCGGTACCCGATGACGAGGCGGCCTCGAAACTGGCCGAGATCAGAGAACGTATTTCGATTCCATTAGTAGCCGATATTCATTTCAAATATAAGCTGGCCTTGGCGGCGATAGCCCGGGGTGTGGATAAAATCAGGATCAATCCGGGCAATATCGGTGAGGATTGGAAAGTCCGCGAGGTAACGCAGGCGGCCAAAGATACCGGAATTCCGATCCGGGTCGGCATCAATTCCGGTTCATTGCCGAAAGATTTGGTCGAGAAGTACGGGCATGACGACCCGGAAGCATTCGTTGTCGGGGCGATGCGTCAGATAGAGATTCTGGAGAGTCTCGATTTCCATGATATCGTGGTGGCGCTTAAATCGAGTTCGGTCAATACAACGTACTGGGCGCACATGATGCTGGCGGAAAAAGTCGATTACCCGTTTCACCTGGGGATAACAGAGGCCGGGACATTGACGACCGGCACAATTAAATCCTCGGTCGGTCTGGGGGCGCTTCTGATAAACGGTATCGGCGATACGATAAGAGTCTCACTGTCGGCAGATCCGGTCGAAGAGATCAGAGTCGGTAAAGCGATTTTGAAATCGCTGGAGCTGAAAAAAGAGGGGGTCGAAGTGATTTCCTGCCCCACCTGCGGGCGGTGCCAGATAGACCTGATCGGGTTGGCGCAGTCGATCGAACGCAAGACGGTGCATTACAAAACGCCGCTTAAAGTGGCGGTGATGGGGTGTGTGGTCAACGGGCCGGGGGAAGCCTCGGCGGCCGATATCGGTATCACCGGCGGTGATGGGTTGGGGTTGCTGTTCAAGAAGGGCGAGATTGTAAGGAAAGTCCCCGAGGCGGAGCTTGAGAAAGTGCTTCTGGATGAGATCGAGCGGATGACCGGGGGCAAGTAAATTTATTCTCAGGCGTTAGCCATCTGAAGCGATAATTCACCGAAATCTGTCAGACCGGTCATGTGGGTCGCGAAATTCTCGCGCGACTCGATCCACGCCCGCGAGATTGCGGCCACTTCGTCATAGCTGGTTTTAGCCTGCCAATCGACAACAATTGTCCCGACATTTTCACCGTTGACCTTGACATCATTCAATGTCAGTGTAAATCGCACCTTAATCATAAAAAATTCCAATCTGGAACATATTAATCCGGGTATTATTTCCGCAATACTGATACCATGCCCGAAAGAGATTGAAAATACCATATAAGATATTGTTGTTCATTCCCTTAGATGATCAGGGCGAATATAAAAAGAGAATTGGAACGGTATTTTGTATTGACCGGAGGCCATATTTTGTCGGGAAAAAGAGGGTGTATATGGCTGTTTTTGAAGTCTAATTATTGCGTTTGAACGGCAAATCGAGCTCATCTATATGATTGCGGGTGGCCCGGTAGCGGACAATACCAAGAACCAGATTTATCAGCCCGAGAGGAATAAAAACCCAGCCGATTATCTCGATTATTCGGTTGTCGAAAAAGCGGACAAAGGTCAACCCGGCGATAAAGAGCGCCAGTGCGGTGCGGATATATGACAGGAGGGTCCGCTCGTTGGCCAGGATAGTGCGGGCGGCGTTAAGCTGTTCGTTCAATCCGGGGGAGTTTTTGGATTTTTTAAATTCGATTCCGTGAAACATAATTCGCCTTGCCTTTATTTCTTAATGATCTATAACAAGCCCGGCGGCAAATTGTTTCATGAATATTGAGTGGTTTAGTCTACTAATCGTCAGTTTTTTATTCCAATAAACATCGGGTAGTCTTCGCCCTCGGCGAATTCGGAGTGGGTGAATCGGTCCTCTATTACTTCGAAGCCGACTTCTTTCATCAGATCCGACCATAGTGGCAGGGGGAATATCCCCGCGACATGATGATCGGTTTCGATCTGTAAAACGCCGTTTTGGCGGATCAGGTAGATGAATGTACCTTCGTAGGTGGTGTCGTTCGGATCGGGATCGTAATAATTTTCGATGAAGACAATTTCGATATTGTCTTTGGTTTCGACCTGGTGCCGAACCCGGTTTTGTTTTAAATGCCCCGTCCATTCCTCGGCAGTCGTGATCAGCAAGCCCTTCGGTTTAAGATGTTCATGGGCGGTGATGAAGGCGGCTTTGAGATCATCGGGGGTAAGCATATAATTGATGGCATCGTGTATGATGACGGCATCGAATTGTTTATCGAGACGGACCATACGCATGTCGCCGACATGGTAAGCGATTTCGGGATTGGCTTTCTGTGAGATACGCACCATATCGGGGCTGAGATCGACACCGGTGATATCGAAATTCATTTTCATCGCCCAGTCGAGATTTCCGGCGCCGCTTCCCAGATTGAGAAGCGTATTCGTTTTGATACGCGAATGTTCCCTTATTTTCGCGGTATAGAATTCCCCTTCCTCGATATAATCTTCCTTTTTGCTGATAATGGGAAAGGTCCATGCGAGGTCGTTGTACAGGCGGTTGGATTTAGTCATGGTTTACTCAATATTGATTTTAATCCGGGACTCTTTCAGCTATATCATCATCGTCTTTTTTTGTAAGCCGCTCACTTACAGGCTCATCCAAAGACTCAATAAAATCAGAAAAACGTACTGCCTTACCATAGAAATTAACTGGCAGATAACTAATAACGCAATACTCCTTGTTTGTACTTTCAATAAATGTCAATATCTCATAAGATGTCTTAAGCACTTCTTTTACATCATCGTAAGAGATTCTAGTTGGAAATAGATTAATTTTCAGTATTTTTGTTTTTCTTGATGGCAGGTCTATGGCATTAAGAAATTTTTTATCACCATATTTATCGGACGGATGTTGCGGTTGCACTTCGAATTTTAGACCATCAGCACTGCTTGAGATCATTGCCTCCCATGGATGATTATGGACTATTGTATCCCTAACCACGAATAGTTCTCTGAGCTTTTCATATAGTTCATTCTGATCAAATTGCTTTTTAAAAAATGTCAGGGCATTATGTTTGCCTGGTATTGGTATTTTACTATCAATAATAAATCGGGCTCTATTAATATATGATTCAACCATAAAAATGGATAATCCAATTATTGCTACGGAATAGCCATTTTCATATGGCCCTGCCTGTACTTCGTTTGGTGGCTTTGGACCCATTTTTTCAAGCTCTTCAAACAATCTTACAATGGGATACAAAAAATTTGAACCAATGATCGAAACGTATCCGGACCTATGTTCCCGCATATTCCCTCCAAATAACTAATCGCTAATAAATATCGAAATCCTTGCAGGGCTTTGCCCTTTCGGGGATTTCGACCTACCTCCGGCTACCGCACACGAATCAACGGGCAGATGTGGACATCTGCCGCGCACGAAGTGGTGTCGGATCACTGCATCCGACACCGGGGCGGCTTTCAAACCCGCCCCCACAAAATCGAATCATTTATTCCCGAATAAAATAATCGCGTTCTTTGCGTTCGGGGGTAGCGACATGCAGTTTCTCCGGGTAGCCGAGCGGAGTTATTGTCGCGACATAATGGTCTTTCGGGATATTCAGCCACTCCTTGACATCATCGCGGTCCATCGCCGCGATCCAGCATGTCCCCAGCCCGTAATGCCATGCCGCCAGCAGGAAATGATAGGCGGCAATACAACCGTCCTGTTCGAGCCGTTTGGTCAGTCTCGGGTCGGAGCATATCGCCACCGCTATCGGAGCATTGGCAATCGGTTTACTGCTCGAGCCCCGGATATCGGACAGTTTCTCGAGTACGGCGCGATCGTTGATGATCTTGAAATAGTACGACTGCCGGTTCATCGAGGTCGGCGCGAAACGGCAGGTCTCGAATAATCTGAACAGGATATCCTCGGGTATCACCGTCTCTTTGAATTTCCTCACCGAACGCCGGCTGACCAAAAGCTGGCGGCCGTCGCGATGTGTGCTGACGGCATGATCGAAATACTGAAACTCGATTGCCCGGCCCTCGGGATCATGCGCAAAGAACTGGTATATTTTGTACTTGTCGTTGTATGACGGTTCGGAATAGGCGATATCCTTGAACCTTGCATAGAAATGATCGACATCTTCCTTGTTGTCATAAAAAAATGTGATCATCCCCTCTTTATCGGCGCTGTCGCGGGTGCAGAACCCGAACAGCATATTACCGTGCTTGAAAATGATACAGTCGGCCTGCTCCAGCCAGAGAGTACAGCCGACCTCATCGAGGTAGAATTTTCTGATCTCCTCGAGCATCAGCGTCTTGAAAAATATTATCCCGCTCATTTTTTTATCTCCGTTCCAACAAACCCAAAATTCTATCATCTACGGCCGTCGCAATCTTGATCAGTCCGTTGAGATTTCGCGAATTCTGTTCAAATCCGGTCAACGTCACAAGATAGCGGTCGTTGACAAAGTTGAGATAATAATCCTGAAGCGATGACAGCCGGCCGAGCCCGACCAATTCGCCGGCTTCACCCGCCTTCTCGAGATATATTCCTGTGGCGGCGGCGGTATCGGCCATCTCGAATATTTCCACACTGATCTGCGTCTCGAAAGAGTCGGCATATTCACATGCGAGCACCTGTTTGAAACCGTAATGCAGGTACTGCTCGGCGCCGCCGTTGATATAGAGGTATAGATCTTCGCCTTTGTAAATCTCGACCGTATCGATCATTGCCCAGCCGGGGATTTCATCCCCGGACGGAAGAAATTTAAGCAAAAGATTCACCGGCTCGGTTTTTTCCTCCGAGCAGAAACACAGTAAGACAACGGCCAATAATAATATTGTAATGATAATCCGGCGGTCCAATTTTCGGGTCATGCCAATCCCCCGTTTTGTGGATTTTATATGATATTTATAAATATACATAATTTATGGCGGATTGTCATTGGTTTTGGAGGGGGCAGTGTCAAGAAATGTAATATCCTCAGGATTAGATTTGTTTAATTTCATTATAATATTCGTCAAGATGCCATTTTAAAGGATTGTTTTCAATATATTGTCTTATCCTTGTAAGATCTTTTTCATTTCTTACAATATGATCATAGAATGAACGTTGCCGGGTGAAATTATTAGGCTCATATTCTTTGCGCATTTGTTTTGTCACACTATCTTTGAATGATTTGATTATCTTGGATAGCAAACCGTAACGTGACTTCAAAGGGCAGAACAATGTTCTGCCCGCGTTTTAGCAACCATATTGCCTTTTCGAAGGACAGAACAATGTTCTGTCCCTACTACTACGTATTGTTGCGTTGGTGGTAAAATAATATGATGCGCTGACAGGTGATGTCAGAGAAAATCAGCTATTCCGGCTTCTTCGGTTCGACCATGACCAGCTTCTCGCGCTCGACTGTCACCAACCCCGCCTTGGCCTTGCGCGGTTTGCGGACATATTTTTTCTGAGTGTAGATAACCGGGACAGATTTGGAATTGCGCGCCCTGGAATGGAAAGCGGCGATAGCGGCGGTTTCGAGGATTTCCGCTTTTGACGGTTCGAAATCTTTGTTGGGGAATTTCATAACCACGTGCGAACCGGGGCATTGCGAAGTATGAAACCAGAGTTCGTACGGTTTGGCGAAACCGAACGTGGTATTGTCGTTGTCGGCGCCGTCGCGGCCGACAAATATTTTCACCCCGGTCGAGAGAACATGCTCGCGGTACGGCAGTCGTACCGCAGGGGGCTTTTTTTCGACCGCCCGGGGCAGTATCGAGGTCAGGTCGGTCTCGTACCGTTTGCTTGCCGTCTCGAAATCGGT
>QNAH01000144.1 GCA_003641425.1 Candidatus Zixiibacteriota bacterium | reverse complement strand
CGTAACCTTTCCTGTTTTTCTAAGCCTTCTGGGCGCAATAAGATATGCCTTAGTTAAAGTAATAGGTCTTCTTCCACGATTAGAAGCCTCTATCATAATCAACACTTTGTCCCCATATTCATTATTACGCGGATAGACTTGGTAATTTGCTTTGACTCTAACTTTGATTTTGGCTTTATCTCTCATAAAATCCATCAGCTTAATTGTAGCCAATATTGTTGATATTATGGCACCCCATAAGGCTAAAATATCGGTTAATGTAAGCTTCATAATATCCTCTATAATTCTATAATTGTCAATTTAGGCATAGTCTAAATCATTTGATCGTATATCATCTGCCCAAAAATTATTTATACCGACAACATTAATTTATGGATATATTATACCTTAATCAACAAAATATTTCTATTAATTAAATGGGGATGCCGGTCTCTGGCAATAAAAAAGCCGGAATCCACCCGAAAGCGGAATTCCGACTTGCTTTATAACGATTTATACTATTTTACTTCTGGCCGTATTTGGCGATGCCTTCTTTGAACAGGTTGCCGCCGCGGCAGTCGAGCGCCACGATAGCCGGGAAATCTTTCACTGTCAGTTTACGGATCGCTTCGGCGCCAAGATCGTCATACGCGATAACCTCGGCGGCGGTGATCGATTTCGAGATCAGCGCCCCGGCGCCGCCGACAGCCGCGAAATAGACCGCTTTTTGTTTTTTCATCGCCTCAACAACTTCGGCGCTCATCTCGCCCTTGCCGATCATCCCCTTCTGCCCCGCGCCGATCAACTTCGGGGTGTAGGCGTTCATGCGGTATGATGTGGTCGGGCCAGCCGAACCGATAACCTGACCCGGTTTGGGCGGGGTCGGGCCGGCGAAATATATGATCTGCCCTTTGACATCGAACGGTAGTTCCGCGCCCTTGTCGATCAACTCGACCAGCCGCTTGTGGGCGGCATCGCGGGCGGTATAAATGGTCCCGGTAATCAGGACATTGTCGCCGATCTTGAGATCCTCAACCGTTTCATCGGTCAGCGGAGTGGTAATTATTTTCTTTTCTGACATATCTGTATCTCCAAATTTCTTGTCATTGATTACAGAACAACTTCTTTATGCCGCGCGGCATGGCACTGGGTGTTGACCGCTACCGGCAGACTGGCGATATGGCACGGGTGCACTTCGACATGCACATCGAGCGCAGTGGTGGTACCGCCCAGCCCCTGCGGGCCGACGCCCAGCTTGTTGATCTTTTCCAGAAGCTCCAGCTCCAGATCGGCATAGAATTTATTCGGGTGCCGGTCGCCGACTCCGCGAAGAAGCGACTTCTTGGCCAGCATGGCGCATTTCTCGAAGGTGCCGCCGATACCAACGCCGATAATGACCGGCGGACAGGGATTGCCGCCGGAGCGAAGGACACGGTCGAGGACAAAACTCTTGACCCCTTCGATACCATCCGACGGTTTCATCATCTTCACTTCCGACATATTCTCCGAGCCGCCGCCCTTGGGGGCGATGGTAATTTTCATCTTGTCACCGGGGACAATCTGGGTGTGGATGATGGCCGGGGTGTTGTCACCCGTGTTCTTACGCTCGATTGGATCGCCGAGAACCGATTTGCGCAGATAGCCGTCCTTGTAACCGCGGCGGACGCCTTCGTTGATGGCTTCCTCGAAATCGCCGCCGGTTATATGTACATCCTGCCCCAGTTCCACAAACAGGACGGCATAACCGGTATCCTGGCACATCGGTGCTTTTTCATCTCTGGCAATTTTGGCATTATCGATGATCTGATTGAGAATATCCAGGCCGACCGGGGATTTCTCCACCTTCTTGGCGGCCTTCAGAGCCGCGACGACATCGTCGCCGAGGTCGGTGGCGGCATCCATCACGATCTGCCTGACCGCATCGGTAATCGTATCAGTCTTGATCTCACGCATAAAATTTCTCCATCTAATCTAAAATACCTGAAACACTGTTTTTATATTTTCTTTCACACGCCCGGGGGCATATTTTCATTCAATTTCTGAATATTTTCTATTCTTTTGCTCAGGGCCGGGTGATCATAGAACCAGAATTCGATCACCGGCGAGGGTTCGGGGTCACTGAGATTGTAAGCCGACAATTTTTCAAACACGACCCGGGCATTATCGACAGAAACTTCCGACAGCCTGTATCCAAACTCATCCGCCTGATACTCGAAATACCGGCTGAGACCGTTGGATACCGGCTGGCTGAAAAACTCGAAGACGGTCATAAACAGGATCAGAAGCGGCAGGCCGGCAATATTCCCCAGCTTATTGAAACCGAACCGGAAACTGTTTCGACGAATAATCCGCGGGAGAATCCGGTCGGCAAGAAAGGCCGCCGCGAAGATCATCACCAACGCCAGCATCAGCCCTTTCCAGATATGGTTCATTTTATAATGCCCTATCTCATGCCCCATGACATATTTAAGCTCATTAACCGAGAGAGCCTCGATGATGTTGTCATACAGGACCATCCGTTTAGTATTGAACATGCCGGTAAAATAAGCATTCAGTTTCTTGGATTGCTTTGAGGCATTGACCTGAAATATATCCGGGTCATGAATCCCCGCTTTTTCGGCAAGACCTCGCATCTCCACGGCGAGGGTCTCGTTTTGCAATGGCTCGAACTTGTTGAACAGAGGCGCGACAAATACCGGCACGATTATTATCAGCAGAACCGCGAAGGGGAGCATGCCGATCGCGAAATAAAGCCACCAGTGACGGGTCTTATTGATCAGCCAGTACAGGATAGATATCAAAATAAAAGCGAAGATAAAGGAAACGCCGAGAAATTTCAGGCTTTCGACAAACCATTCGGAAAAAGTCTGATTGGAAAAACCGTAATCATGCTCGACAACAAACCCAAGGTAGTAGCTGACCGGGAAACCGAGGATGAACATGACTATGAAGAAGAACATGGTATAGAAGAAATAGACAAAATATTTCTTTCGGGAGATGGCCTCGGCCCATCGCCGCAATCTTCCCGATAATCCGGTATAAAGCACAATCACCAGGAGTATGACATCGATAAAAAAACTTAAAAATCGCCAGCTGTTTCTATGGCGTGAGTACGAAGCCAGCATCTCGCTTCTTTCCGGCGACATCGGATAGACCGGCTGGATTGTTTCGGCGGCGGCCGGAATTTCTTCGGTGTCCGAGCTATCTATTTTCAATGAATCATCGATCTGAGCGGCTGGGGTTTTTTCGACTCCGAATGTCGAATTAGCCCCCATAAAGACCAATAACAGTATCAAAAATGATATGTAACACCTCATGGCAGTTGCTCCCTGTTTATAATACAGCGAAAATAGTTAATGAAAGGCGGAAAGTCAACCGGGGGGAATTGGGCCGCCGTATCAGGTTCCGGTTAATCCTCTTTTATTTGCCGAATTAATGATTATATTTGGCCATGCCTTACGCCGGAGAAATCGCCGCTTTGACCACCGCCGTCCTGTGGTCGTTTACTTCGTTATTTTTTACCTCGGCCGGCCGGAGAATCGGCTCATATCATCTGAATAAATTCAGAATACCATTCGCCGCGGTATTTCTTGCGATCAGTCTCCTTATCTCATCCGGCCGTCTGTTGCCCGAGGGAATCACCGATACGGCATATATTTATCTCATAATAAGCGGGATTATCGGCCTGTCGCTGGGAGATTTATGT
This sequence comes from Candidatus Zixiibacteriota bacterium, assembly GCA_003641425.1. Classification (GTDB taxonomy): domain Bacteria; phylum Zixibacteria; class MSB-5A5; order GN15; family PGXB01; genus PGXB01. The sequence continues at coordinate 3,352 of QNAH01000144.1, read as the reverse complement.
CTCTTTTCCGCCTTCGTTACAATCGGTACCCGGCTGACATTGCTTATATTTTCGGTTTCCCCGATTATAACCGCACTGATAGCATGGCTCCTGCTCGGGGAGACACTCGGCATGTTTCCTATAATCGGTATAATGGTCACCATCGGCGGTATATTCTGGGTAACGGCGGAAAGGTCGACAAATAATAGCGCAAATGGTCCGAAAGAAAATAAAAAGGCTATCGGGATTCTTCTGGCTCTCGGCGGGGCGGTGGGTCAGGCGGTCGGCCTCGTTCTGGCCAAAGCCGGTATGGGAGAAACACTGGACCCGCTTCCGGCAACTTTTATCCGAATGATCGCGGCGACGGTGGGAATCTGGCTTATCGGATTTTTTAGAGGAGACAATATCAAAACATTGAAAAAGATAAAAAATCATCGGGCCATGTGGCTGGCGCTGGGTGGATCGATATGCGGGCCGTTTCTTGGCGTGTGGATGTCGCTGGTGGCGGTAAAATATACAGCAACCGGTATCGCCGCGGCCATCATGGCCACCGTGCCAATTCTTGTAATCCCCCTGGTCATTATATTTTATCATGAAAAAGTTACTCTCAAGGCGGTTCTGGGGGCGATTGTCGCGGTCGGCGGCGTGACTCTCCTGTTTCTCACATAGATACTTGAATTTTCTGCCGATTGGAATAAACACTCAAACCGGAAAAGGCGGCCCGGCGCCCCTTTTTTGTTAATTTGGCGCGCGTACGTTGACATCGAAATACAAAATTGCTTACTATATAATAAAATAATGTTCAATATTATCCGTTGGCAGTAAAACAATATGTCTCGACTGAAACATAAAAAATTTTTTACAGCTCTGATTCTCATTTTCATCTTAAATTCCTATTCGCTTCTTGAAAGCAGAGAACTGTACCGGGAAAATTCAACGCCGACTGTGGCCGCGAGAATGTCCGCCAATGTCCCCTATGTAACTTATGCCATCCACGACATTAACAAGCTCGGGTTGACCATTACGAATATAGGTAGTATCGGTACCGGCTTCATTGGTGAGGAAGTGGTCGGCTCGTCGGCGCCATCCGGTATTTATCCTTACCCGGGACGACTCAAATATCAATTCGGCGGCGCCTTCTGGATCGGCGCTGTGGTGGGCCGGGACACGCTTGTCTCGGTCGGGGCCGACGGCTGGCAACACACGCGCGAGATGTACCCCGACCCGTACCCGCGAGGTGATATAACCTATCGATCGATTCTGAATGATGAGGATGTCGAGGCGCTTTCCGAGCAGGATTTTATCGCGATCTATACCGATACGGTCACCAATCCGACTTATGTTATCATCGACCCGACAGACGGGCGACCGCATATGCCTCTCAATATAGAGATCACCCAGCGTTCGTTTGCATGGAGTTACGCCTATGCCGAAGACTTTATCCTGTTCGATTACTCGGTCAGGAATATCGGGTACAAAGATATCAAGCAGGCCTACATGGGTATCTATCTCGACGCCGAAGTGACCGCCCACAGCGGCAATTATGATGATTTCACCGATGATATCTGCGGATTCAGGCGCTATATCGATTCCGACCAGGGGTGCGGCTTTATCGACACGATCAATATCGCCTGGCTGGCCGATAATGACGGCCGCTCGATCACGCCCGAAACATGCCCGGCCGGTTTTGAACTGACCTCGGTGACCGGAATCCGGGTGGTCAGGACGCCGTCCGATTCGCTCAAATATTCTTTCAACTGGTGGATATCCAATCCCGATGCGGCCCTTGATTTCGGCCCGCGCCGGGCAGGGACACCCGATGACCCGTTTCGCGATTTCGGCGGCTTTTTGGGCACACCCGAGGGCGACAAGAACAAGTACTATGTCCTTAAACATGAAGAATTCGATTACGATCAACTGTACAGCGCCACCGATCAGACTGTTATGGGCTGGCTGCCGCCGTCGCCGCAGGCACCTGATTTCGCCGATGGGTACGATACCCGCTTTTTGCTTTCATTCGGGCCGTTCGATATCAGCCCCGGCGAGGTTCTGCCGGTAAGTTTCGCCTATGTTGCCGGCGAAAACTTTCACCGCCGGTGCGAGGACTGGCAACAGTACTTTGCACCCTACGATCCGCAACCGTACTACGATCGTCTCGATTTCAGCGATTTCGGCAAAAACGCCATGTGGGCCTCGTGGATCTACGACAATCCCGGTTATGATACCGACGGTGACGGTTATCTCGGGAAATTCCGCATCTGCGCCCACGACTCGACATTGACCATCGACACCATATCTTATGACCCGGTCGTCACCGAGACGACGGTGGTTTATCTGCTGGCCGACACCGCCTGGTACGAGGGTGACGGTGTTCCCGATTTTCGCGGCGCCTCGCCGCCGCCGCCGCCGGTGCTGAGGGTCAGCCCCAGCCTCGATGATTACAACCGCGGGGAGCTTCGGGTGCGCTGGAACGGATTCTATTCCGAAACCGAAAAGGATGTTTTTAGCAATGTGGCTGATTTCGAGGGGTACCGGGTGTATTTTTCGTATTCGCCCCAGTCGTCCGATTTTGTACTGGTGTCGTCGTACGACATGGATGACTACAATAAATACGTTTATAATGCCGGGCGCGATGTTTGGGAGTTGAACGATCCGCCATACACGCTCGATTCTCTGCGTGCCCTGTACGGCGAGGGATTCGATCCGCTCAATTATACCATCGACAACCGCTTTCACTGGATGGACTCGGTTTTCTATTTTGCGGCACAGGACTGGAACCAGTCGGCGCTTGACGACACGATGGGCATATACAAAGTGTATCCCGACCAGCCCCCGCCGACGGTGCTTAATCTTGATTCGGCCGAAATCTACTATCCCGAAGAGCTGACTGAAGACGGCGAGTTCAAGTATTATGAGTACGAATACGTTTTCAGGAATCTTCTGCCGTCGCATTTGTACTATGTATCGGCCACCGCTTTCGATTACGGTTCACCCAGCAGCGGTCTGCTGTCGCTCGAGACCAGCCCGACGGTCAACATGGTGGCCGAGTATGCTCAGAACCGTACCAGCAAGGTCGAGGACGAGGGGCTCGATGTTATCGTTTATCCCAACCCGTACCGTATTGACGGCAACTACCGTTCGGCCGAGGGCGGCGGTTTCGAAGGGCGCGGGCAGGAGGATATGCCGGATGACCGTGTCCGGGCGATTCATTTCACCAACCTTCCGCACAAATGCACCATCCGCATTTTCACCATCGACGGCGACCTGGTGCGCCAGATCGACCATGATTACCCGCCCGACAGCCCGCAGAGCATGCATGAGATATGGGACGTCATCACCCGCAACACGCAAGTGCCGGTATCCGGGATATATT
>QNAH01000143.1 GCA_003641425.1 Candidatus Zixiibacteriota bacterium | reverse complement strand
GGCCATGAAATAGCATCCGGGACGATATTGATATCGTCCGGCCTCCAGCCATACTCGGCGCTGGAAATCAGCTATGTCGGTTCGTCGGTAATGACCGTTTCGTATGGAACCGACCGTGCGGTCGAGGTCACCGTTGTCAGCGGGACCGGCGCCGATACAACCGGGATACTTTACACCCGACCGTTCGGTGCAAGTTCTTACACGCCCCGCAACATGACCCTGACCCAGAATATTCTATCCCATACTCTGGCAGGTGATCTTTTTGATATGCGCGGAATGGAATACTATATCAGGATCACGGTCGGCGCTGATGTTGCCATGATCGGAAGCAGCGCAACACCTTACATATTCAATTCTTCCATGAACAACGAGCAGGGCCAGCGCCCGACAGCGTTACCTAACGCCAGCTACCGTATAATCGGACTGCCCATAAATGCAACCAGTCACTCTGTATCGGCTGTCTTTGACGACGACATGGGCGCTTACGACAACACCCAGTGGCGCCTGGCCGGCTATAATGCGAGCACCGAAACCTATGAAGAACATACCGATGCCGATCTGGTTTACCCCGGAGTCGGCTACTGGTTGATCGTCCGCGGCGGAGGGACCTACGGTTCCGCCGGGACATGCGTTCTCCCCAATGTTACCTATTCCGGCACCAATTATTACCGGGTGGAACTCGATTATGGATGGAATATGCTGGCCAATCCGTTTGCTTTCAATATTTCATGGAACGATGTCATGTTCGACGACAACGGCACCATCACCGGGCATGGTACCGATATTCTCGATGATGAAATACATTCGTACAACGGAAGCAGTTACACGATGCTGAACGGCATCCGCGCCTGGGAAGGCGTTTTTGTTTATATCAAGAAATCCGGTGTCGATGCCCTGATCCGTTGCCGGGCCGTTACGACTGTTTCCAAAACCGCACCGCCTGTCGAAAAGATGAATGCCCGTGACAACTGGGCCGTCAGCCTCAGACTCGAGGTCGGAGGACTGGCTGATGACTACAATCTCATCGGTGTCAGACCGGATGCGCTGGTTGGGGAAGATTACAATGACCATTTCGAACCGCCGTCAGCACCGGATGGACCAAGACTGGCCTTTAAAATCGAAGGCGCCAATCTCAAACGCACCGATTACCGCCCGCCGTTCGAGGACGGCGCGGTATGGGATATCGGGCTGGAACGTGCCGCCGGAGGTATGATAACCTTTAATGGTTTGGACAATATCCCGGACGGTATGAGAGCCTGGCTGAAATTAGGCCGTACAATGGCCGCCTTGACCGAACAGGATAACAACGTAACCGTTCCGGAGAATGTCACCGCGGCGCAATTAATTATCGGAACCGAAAAATATCTGTCCGATAACAAAAATGCCGCTTTGCCGGAACGCTTTGCGCTCGAGCAGAATGTCCCCAACCCGTTCAACCCGGTTACTAATATTGGCTTCACACTGCCAAATCCCGGACATGTTAAACTCGAGGTGTTCAATATCCTCGGTCAGTCGATCACCGTCCTGACCGACGAGGAACTTCCGGCCGGTTATCATACCGCCGTCTGGGAAGGCACCGATAACGCCGGTTACTCGGTTGCCAGCGGTATTTATTTCTATCGAATCGAGTATGGACAATATGATCAGACGCGGAAGATGCTTCTATTGAAGTAACACCCATATAAAAGCCCCGCACAACGGCGGGGCTTTTTTTATGTCTGTTTTTATTATTCTATTTTGCGACCGGCTGAAAATCAAACCTTCCGGCCAATTCGCCGACAACCTCATCGGAGCGGACAATGCAATCGTTCAGGCTGACACCCTTATATGCGTTGCCGGTAAAATACAGCCCCGGGTATTTCTGCAGGATATTATGAAATTTCCGCATACGCGCCGGGTGCCCCACCGTAAACTGCGGTATACCCCTCGACCATTTGAATATTCTCAGGTAGCCCGGTTTTGCGGAAATACCCAGAATGTCACCCAGCTCGCGATGCGTGATATCGGCCAGTTCGCCATCACTCAGCTCGGCCGCTCCCGGATCGGTAGCGCCCCCGATCATAGTGCGTAACTGCACCATACCTTCAGGCGAACGGTCGGTGAAAATCGATGAACTCCAGATCGTCCCGAGAATACGCTTATCCTGGTTGCGCGGTATAAGAAACCCGAAACCGGCCAGGTCATGCGCAATATCTTCCTTTTTGTAACCGGAACATACAACGGCAATCGAGACATACGGAATTGATCTTAGTACCTCCGACATTTCTTTGTCCATACCGGCGACCATATCTGTCGCGGCATAGGCCGGCGCGGCGCAGATCACGGCATCGAATATTTCGGGACTGCCGCTGTCGAATTCCAGTGTGTACTTATCACCATTGCGTGCAATCTTCTTTACCCCTCGTCCGGTGACAATAAAATCTTTGTATTTATCATGCATCGTTTCGATAATCGTGGCCAGACCGTTTTTGAAGGATGTCAATCTCCCCGACGGCCCGGCCGGACCGGCCTTGCTTCCGGCTTTCTTTTTTGCCAGCAGAGCCTTGAACAGCGAACCATACTCGCGCTCCATCTCGACCATGATCGGGAAACAGGCCTCGAGAGACAGCTTGTGCGCATCACCGCCATACACACCGGAGACCATCGGGACGATCATATGCTCGGCGGCATCGCGTCCGATACGCCGTTTCGCAAAATCAAATATGCTTTCATCGGAGTCGTCTTTTTTCTTCGGGATAAACGGCTCCATCGCCAGCCGCATCCGCCCCCCGACAGTCAGTATCTGCGAGCGCATGAACTTGGGTGGCGAAGCATGAATTTCATGCAGTTTTTTATTTCGGTAGATAAATCTTTTCTCGGCCGAGGGATGTGCCGGGTAGAGCATATCGTCAAGCCCCAGCTCCGAGACCATCTGCAATGTCAGCGGGACCTTGTTCAAAAAGCCGTTTGATCCCCAGTCGGACACAAAACCATTAATCCGGTCGGTCCCGATTGTGCCGCCCAGACGCGAGTCTTTCTCATACAATCTGACGTCGCATGACTTCGGGTACCTGTATCTGATAAAATGCAGCGCCGACAAACCCGAAATGCCGCCGCCGATAATGGCGATTTTTTTCTTTTCCGTCACTTTCGTCCCCGGGAAATACTTTCTTCGACCAAATCGGTCAGCAGTCCGATAAAGCGGGGATCGTCATTGAACGATTCCACCCGGATAAAATTTTCTATGCCTGACTCCTCGGCCAGTTCCCTCAGCTCGATATCTATTTCATGCAGGGTTTCGACATGATCGGATACAAAACTGACCGGCACGATAACCAGTTCTCTGACACCATTACGCCCCAGTTCCTGGATTGTCGCGATTGTTTCCGGGCCCTGCCATCGTACCGGCCCCGAACGCGACTGAAACGACAGCAGGTAATCGTGGCCCTCACCGGCAAGCGAAGCTGTTCGTTTGACATGTTCAAGATACGGGTCGCCCTTTGCGATCATCTTGACCGGCAACGAATGTGCCGAGAAAAGAAGCCTGGAGTTTTTTTTGTCGTTCACTTTTTGCATGGCATCGGCAATGCGGTTTTTCAGCAGTTGAATATATTGAGGTAAATCATACCATTCCGATATGAGCGAGAAAGTTAAATCATGTCTATTGCTGTTTTTCTTGAGCCAGTCGATTATTTCCTGAATCGCCGTCCCGGTAGTGGCCTGGCTGTACTGAGGATAAAGGGTGACAACAACGACATGCTTGCACCCGGAATCGGCGATTTTATCAAGCTGATTCCCGATAAACGGTGGTGTGTAGCGCATACCGCAGTATGCGGTAACATTCGTGTATCCGTCTCTGAGATTTTTTTCAACCCCCGCAGCGGCCAGCCGGGTCCATTTCAAAAGCGGCGAACCCCCCCCGATAGCCCGATAATTTTCCTTTGTCTTCGACGCACGTTTCGATGATATAAATCTCGCCAGCGGTTTCTGAAGCAGAAAAGAAAGCGGCAATTTGATTATATTACGGTCGGAAAAAATATTATACAGGTACGGTTCGACTTTATCAAGCGTCTCCGGCCCGCCCATATTCAAAAAAAGGACGGCCCATTTTTCACTTTTGAAATCGATTCTATCTCCCGGGTTCTCAATATATTTCGAATGCGCCTTGAATTGTTCACGTATCATGGGGGAAATCCGGCTATATGGTCCTCGAAAACAGCGGTTTGTCGCCGTCGCGGCGTTTTCTCAAATATGCATCGAATACCATGGCAATATTTCTGACAAAAATCCTTCCCTTGGGACATACCTCGATACCGTTCCCGGTTCGCTTCATCAGTCCGTCGCCAATAAATACTTCAAGTTCTTCATCTTCCTGCCTAAAATAGCCAAAATAATCGATTCCGAAAGCCTTTTTTAAATCGTCGAATTTCAGGACAAAATTGCACATGATCGAGATGATGACCGCCTGCCGGATATGATCATCCCCGGATAACTGATACCCCCTGTAAATGGCCGGTTTACCCTCCCCGATAGTATTCATATAGGAATCGAGACCTGATAGATTTTGCGCAAAAGCGCCGCTTATATTACCTATGGCCGACATGCCGACACCAAGCATATCACCTGTGCGCTTGGTTGTATAACCCATAAAATTGCGGTGTAATGTACCATTATCCAGCGCCTGCGCCAGCTCATCGTCCGGTCTGGCGAAATGATCCATGCCTATCTGTATATACCCGGCGGTCAGGAATCTTTCCACTGCGGTCGCAAACAGCTCGAATTTCTGTTCCGGGCCGGGTAGGTCCGTATCCTTTATCTTACGCTGGTGCGCCTTCAGATTCGGCAGATGAGCATAGCTGTAAACCGCAACCCGATCGGCCCCCATCCTGACCACATGGTCGACAGTGGCCGAAAAATCTCTGACCGTCTGCAATGGCAAGCCATATATTAGATCAATATTAATTCCGCCGAAACCCAGCCTGCGGCTGTGGTCAAACAACTCCTCGGTTTGCTCAAGAGTTTGATCACGCCCGATCGCCTTTTGCACCTGCGGCGTAAGATCCTGCACCCCGAGTGAGATGCGGTTGAAGCCCAGGCGGCGAAGCAATTCAAGTTGAGGGATGCTGGTCACGCGGGGATCGACCTCGATTGCCACCTCGGCATCATCCTCAAGAGTGAAATTGCCGATGATCGCTTCAAAAAGTTGTTCTATTTGTTTTTCATCCAGGTAGGTCGGCGTCCCGCCGCCCCAGTGTAATTGAATAAGATTATTGCGCCGCCCTAAACGCCCCCCTATCATCTTGATTTCCCGCGCCAAGGCATCGATATACCGCCCCGGCTTGTCATCACCACGGACAATGCAGGTATTGCAGCCGCAATAATAACAGCGCGACTTGCAGAAAGGTATATGAACATACATCGAAAGGGGATCGGTAGCGGAAGAAGCGCCGTCCAGTGCTCCAAGATAATCTTCAGTGGTGAATTCGCCGCTCCATTCGGGAACCGTCGGATAGCTGGTATATCGCGGCCCCGGACGATCGTATTTTTTCAGCATCAGGCGGTCGATTTTCAAGCCGGGCTGACCTTTTCCGCTATTCAATTCTTGCATTCCGCTCTCCACATAAGTGATTTTCCTTATACCAATAACATTATTTCGCGGTGGCAGTTTCCCTTTTATGCCAATTAATGTCAAAATAATACGTTATCCGGCCTGTATTCCGTTAACAGCATGCGGGCCATAACAAATGTTAACGTTTTTTTCTCGCAAAATGATGGCAGAAAAACGTATTGAACCTTATCGGATGGGTGATTATACCTGTATTCCCGGCATAAATCCCTTGACACCAGGGTATATTTTATCTAGATTATAACTACAATACCTTTGGAATAACGGCGGGAATTCGAGCACACTCCTGCCAATTCTTTCTTATTTAGATTGAAACAAACGAGATAACAGCTTTGATAAGTTATCTGTATAAATGCGGCATCGCTCCGTGCAAATGCGACATATCGCCGGATAATTGCGGCCGGCCGCCGAAAAAAACATCCTTCGGGGAACCCACGCCTGTAGGGCATCTATCAGCAAGGTCAATCACCGCCCATGCGGAATTGACCATCGAGGAGGGAGTAACGATTTACCGGGCGCCAGCCTATCGATAAACGAACGCCCTCTTTGAAAGGCCCGCCCTGTCGGCGGGCCTTTTTTATTCCATCAATCAGGTTGCTTTAACAACACGCCGGAAAAAACAAAATAACTATTGTCTTATTTTATCGATCAAACAGCCCGACATCGACTTACAAAAAAGTAAAAAGTATCGAGATTATTAAATATTCAATATTAATTTGATGGTCTATATTATCCTGTATTTTTTCATTGCCGGTCCAGATGATAAGTTGCGCTTTTTTTTCATGTTTCCTATTGACAATATTCAAGCCTGTGATATTTTTCACAAGAGAAGTGGTTGAGTCCATTAATATATTTGATGCTTACGGCATGAGTGGGATAGCAAATTAAGGCAAACATTCTGAATATTTGGATATATATGCCTACTCCGTCGCCAGAAAAAGCTGTGTCTACATTTCAGTTCGGTCCTTATAATGAGGAACATTACCGGGACATCAAACGCAGAAACATCATTCGCCTTCTGTTGACCTATTTATTACCTTTGTTATTGCTCGCCGCCTATTTCATTTATCAAAACAACGCCATCATACAGGAAAGCCGCCGTCTCCACCTGAAGGGTATTGCCGAAAACCAGGCCAAGACACTGGATCTTTTTCTGACAGAACGCCTGGTTAACCTCTCTAATTTGATAGATGATCCCAAATTGCAGCTCCCGCCCGCATCCGGCACCATGCAGAATTATCTGGCACAACTCAAAAAAAGCAGTCAGGCCTTTGTCGATATCGGCTTTTTCGATTCATCCGGCGTGCAGACATCATACGCCGGACCCTTTCCATCGCTCGAGTTGCGTAATTACAGTTCCGAGGAATGGTATCTATCATTGATGCAGAAAGAAGATAATTACATCATTACCGATATCTATCTCGGCTTCCGGCAGGCGCCCCATTTTACCATAGCCGTCAAGCGCTTAATTGCCGGGCAATCGGTGGCATTGCGCGCAACTTT
>QNAH01000142.1 GCA_003641425.1 Candidatus Zixiibacteriota bacterium | reverse complement strand
TGAGCGGCATGAACCGGTCCATTGCGGTAATGGCCGAAGAACAGAACAATCTGATTGTCGATCATGTATTGATTGACAAAACCTGGATGGATCAGTGTCTGGAACTCCTGGGCGGTCGCTATGTTCTGTTTGTCGGTCTGCATTGTCCGCTGGAGGAACTTGAGCGTCGGGAACGAAAACGCGACAGCAGGCGCCGGGGTTTTGCGAGGGCGCAGATCGAAAATATACATAAAGGCAAAATATACGATATCGAACTGGATACGCATGTTCTTGGTGTGGAACAGTGTGCGGAACAGGTGCTTGATTTTTACCTCAACAGTTTCCCGACAGCGTTTGAAAAAATGAGGGCGGCCGCAGGACTGACACATTGACTAATTGATAAATAAATTTGCCGGATAATGATAAGTCTTGGGCAATAGTATAAAAATAGGCTCACACCAGACTAACCTTTTAATATTGAGCAGCTTACAGAAAATCCATCACACGAAATCCGCCATTCATTAATTACGATAAATTCACTTACATTTTATTTGCATTACTCGCTGATTAAATATATCTTAATAATATCTTAAATTATTTCTGTAAAAATCGATATGTCAACAGACGATCCACATAACGATCGAACGCATTCATTCTTTGTCTTGACCTCGGGCACCGAAATCGGCCACTATAAGATCATCAAAAAAATCGGGGCTGGGGGGATGGGTGAGGTCTGGCTGGCCGAGGATACCGAACTCAAACGTGAAGTGGCGCTGAAATTTTTGTCCTCGCATCTCTGCCAGGATGACGACTGCCGAACCCGTTTCAAACGCGAGGCCCAGGCGGCGGCGAAACTGAATCATCCCAATATTGTGGTAATACACGAGGTCTCAGAATATAAAAAGCGGCCGTTTTTCGCCATGGAATTCGTCGAAGGCGAATCTCTTCAGGAAGTAATCAAAAATAAAGAATTTCCACTGGATTCGATCATTGAATTGATGATTCAGATTTGCCAGGGTCTGGAAAAGGCTCACCAGTCGGGAATAGTCCACCGGGATATAAAACCCTCGAATATTCTGATCGACAGCGACGGCCGTCCCAGGATACTGGATTTTGGTCTGGCGACAATCAAGGGAGCCGATAAACTGACAAAAACCGGTTCGACACTGGGAACAGTCGGTTATATGTCCCCGGAGCAGGTCCGGGGCGAGGAAGTCGATGCCCGTTCGGATATTTTCTCGCTCGGAGTCATCCTTTACGAAATGATTACCGGCAAGGCTCCGTTCAAAGAGGGGTACGAAGCGGCAACGATGAATGCGATATTGCATGATTCTCCTGAACCTGTCAATCGTTACAAGGCTGATATACCCGAGGGTCTTCAGCAGATCATCGATAAGGCTCTTGACAAGGACAAAGCCACTCGTTATCAGCATGCCGACGGAATGCTGTCGGATCTGATGCGCGTGAAACGCTCGTTTGAACTTTCGGAATCTAAAACCTCAGTATCGATACCACCACGCCGTTCGACTCGAATCCGCTGGGGTTTTGGCCTGCTGGTTATTATTGCGGCAGTTGTTGCACTGATTGCAATAAAACCATGGATTACTGATGAATCATCAGGCCGGCCGGAGAAGATCATGCTGGCCGTTCTGCCGTTTGAGAATCTGGGCGTTCCCGAAGACGAGTATTTCGCGGATGGTATCACCGAGGAGATTACAACAAGTCTTGCACGCCTGTCCGGGCTGGGCGTCATATCACGCACCAGCGCCATACAGTACAAAGGCACTGACAAAAGCCTGCGGCAGATCGGAAAGGAGTTAAAGGTGGATTGCGTTCTCGAGGGAACAGTCCGCTGGGATAAATCCGGAGACAGCAATCGAGTGCGGATCAATCCTCAGTTGATCCGGGTTTCCGACGACATGCACATATGGGCCAACCGATATGATGCTGTTCTTACTGATGTCTTTACGGTTCAGTCGACAATTGCCCGTGAAGTGGCTGCGGCTCTTGATATCGCCCTGTTGCAATCGGAACAAGATGCGCTCGATAATCAGCCTGAAATCAGCCCCGAGGCTTATGATTATTATCTCCGGGGGAAGCAGTACTTCTCGATAGCGCGTTATCGACAGGATGAACTGCGAACAGCGGAAAGAATGCACCTGAAGGCGATCGAGGCCGCGCCGAAATTTGCACTCGCCTATGCCGAACTTGGTGCTCTTTACACCGAAATACACTGGGATGGTGTCGATACGACTCAGGCTATACTGGACAGTGCCAGAACTGTGATTGATATTGCGCTTGACCTGGCACCCGATTCCCCTGAGTCGATTCAGGCTCTCGGCTGGTATTATTACCATGGTTTGCGCGATTTCTATCGAGCCCTCGAAGCCTTTTACAGGGTGCTTCAAGTACAGCCAAATAACAGTCTGACAATTGCCAGTATTGCCTGGGTGGAGCGGCGTCAGGGGAAATGGGACAGTGCGATTGACGGATTAAATCGGGCAGTTCAACTCGCGCCCAGGGAGCCATGGTATTATCATGAACTGGGAAACACTTACAGCAGTTGTCGCCGTTTTGAGAAAGCCGTTTCCAGCTATGAGCAGGTCATTGATCTCGATCCCCTCAACGAATGGGCCTTCTTTGGGAAGTCGTGGGCGGTACTGAACTTGACAGGTGACCCGTCCGCCGCTCTGAAAGTGGTCGATGAGGGTTTTACCTTCAATTCCAATTCGGCTACACTTCGCTTTGCTGCGGCATACTATTATCTTTGTGACGGCAGCTTTGAACAGGCGCTGACCTTCATGACCGGCCCACGTGATTTTTACCTCTGGCAGTACGATGATGGGTTGGATTATTACTACCTGAAAGGCAAAACGTATTTATTTATGCAACATTTGGACATGGCCGTTACATATCTGGATTCCGCCCGTATTATCGTCGAAAAAATGGCCGGGGCAGATCCCGATGTGTCCGAGATTCAAAGCATTATGGGAAAAATCTATTCGGCTCTTGGTCGCAGGGAAGAGGCCGTCGCGGCGGCGCAACGCGGTGTCGAATTACTTCCGGTCAGTATCGATGCTCTTGATGGTCCTGGTGCGATCTGGGACATGGCCGTGGTATACACCGATGTCGGTGAGTACGATCTGGCCATTGACCAGCTTGATTCTCTTTTGGCGATACCAAGCGAGGTGTCTATAAAATGGTTGAAAATTGCCCCGGAATTCATCGCCCTGCGCGACCACCCGCGATTCCGGGAGTTGATAAAAAAATACGAAATTAAACAAAGCTTATAATTCGAAACACATAAGGGGTAAACATGATATGAAAAGTCTGTCTATATTAATTTTTATATTCTGCGTACTAATGATCGCGGGATGCAATGGTGAGAAAGATCTAATCGAGAAAAATAAGCTCGTTGTGACACAGGCGTTCGATGCCATAAACAATCAGGATTACGAATCCCTCGACCAATATTTCACGCAGGATTACCGTAGATATTGCCAGGCCTCTCCCGATGCAAAAGTGGAAAACCTCGATGATATGATCGGGTTTCTCAAGGAATGGTACGATGCCTTTCCCGATGCGACCGTGGAGACTCATATGATGGCGGCCGAGGGTGATCTGGTCGCAGTCTACATAACCTTTGCGGGAACGCACACGGCACCGATGGGCGATATTCCGGCGACTGGAAAAAGAATGGAGTCCGAAACCTTCGGCTTTCATCGCCTGAAGGACGGCAAGATCGTCGAAACATGGGTTACCTGGGATAATCTGGCGATTTTTAATCAGCTCGGCCTGTTCCCGCCGCCTGGTAAGGATCAGCCATAAGCAGGAAGACGATGAAATACCCGCGCCTGTATTCCGACGAACATGGCGAGTCGCATTTTGAGGACCTGGAGATAAAATACCATACTGTTGATTTCGCACCGCCGGCTCCGCCTCTGGATGTCTTTATACTTGGATCAACGGAACAGTGTTCCATTCTCAGGGCCAAACCCGGGTGGCAGGGCGAATGGCACTCCGCGCCGTTTCGCCAGCTGCATTTTTACCTGTCGGGAGAAATCGAAGCGGAAGTGTCGGACGGTGAAGTCCGCCGTATTTCGGCGGGAAGTATCGCTCTGGTCGAGGATACATCAGGTAAGGGACACCGTAGCCGGGTGGTGGGATCATCGGAAGTTATTATAGCAGTTGTAAAGCTGAACGACCTTTTAAATTTGCCGTAATTCAAATCGTTCGCCACCTCAATGAGATAATCCCTGTGTCAAACCAACAGGAGAGAAAACAGGCTCCCTGCCTGTTATGGCTGAGAGGCAGGGACATCTATAGAACTCTGATGACTTTGGGAGAATGACCGCTACAGCAGACCAGAGGCCAAAAACCATATCGCTATATGGCGGAGAGGCAGGGATTCGAACCCTGGGAACCCGCAAAGGTTCAACGGTTTTCGAGACCGCCCCGTTCAACCACTCCGGCACCTCTCCGTTATAAAATACATGGGAATTTCAAACAACACAAATCGGCCGCAAATAATACTGAAATAACAGCCGGTCCGATAAATCTTTCGCCCTAATTAATGACTTTCCGCCAAAAAGTAAAGCCTATTTTTTGCCCGTAAGAAACCGCCCCTCACCAACATACTTCTTCTGGGCATCGATGACTTTCTCCGCAAACCCAAATCGCGGCCGAATGAATTGATAGGCTATCATCGAGATAAGAACAAACAGCACCATTGTTTCAAAATTACCGCCCAGAATAAATAGTACAAAACCATAGACGGCGATAGCCATCACCATGGCATAACAGACAATAGAGTTCCTCAAAAATCCCTGTATTAAATCGTCTTCAAAAGTCTTTTCAGTCTTGATCATCGGGGCGAAAAACAGTTTCTGCTTTATTACGAATGTGAGGACACCGTCGGCAATAGCCACCACACACAAAATCCAGAAAATCACATTGTATGTCTCCGGATCAAGTGTCCCCGACATGACTGCCTTTTTTTCCAGAAAATACACTATTGCCAGCAAGGCAATCGGGACTAGGATATTCAACAGCAGGCCGAAATAAAGCGGCCTGATCAGCAGTCTGTTAACATCGATTTTGCTTTCTTCCACTTGATTCCCCTCCTATATTTTTTGTCCGCTGTCACCTTTTTTATCACGAACACGGCGGAAAAAAAGTTGCATCAGCTCCGCCGCTTCTTCTTCCATGACACCGGCTACTATCTCGACACGGTGGATAAGCCTTTTTTCCGTCGGGATATCGAATATTGTCCCGCAGGCGCCGAATCTTATATCCGATGCGCCATATACGATCGTTTTAATCCGCGACAAGACCGCCGCCCCGGCGCACATGGCGCACGGTTCGACAGTCGAATAAAGAATACAGTCATCCAGCCGCCAGTCACCGACATTTTCCGCCGCCGATGTAATCGCGATTATTTCCGCATGAGCGGTTGCATCTTTCAAAGTCTCAGTCTGGTTATGACCGCGGCCGATTATCCGGCTATTTTTAACAACCACCGCACCGACCGGGACCTCCTCGGCATCAAAAGCCGTCATTGCCTCCTGTAATGCCTTTTCCATAAAAAAGATGTGATCTGAACCTGTCATTGGTGGAATATTCAACAATAATACCCCGATTGCAAGTTCAAACTGGCGCTATTCCGGGAATGAGGCGGACCTGATATTAGTTGGATACCTTGCAATTGTTTAAAGCCAACTTGTTGTTATAGATAGCATTACGCTTTCCAAACAATATCGTTGAGCAGTCTTCGGGCAGATTTGGGGTTGCCATATCGGCCTGTTATTCGTATAATAAAAACCTATTTGTTAACATGTTACATGATGAGAGGATATGAAAAGTAGAACAAGCAATATTGTGTTATTCGGAATGGTAATCGGGGCCATCCTGGGCGTTCTGGGTGGCTATTTCTTCGGAAACATCCTAATCCACATCAAGTTTATCGGAACGATCTTCCTGAATGCGCTGAAAATGGTTGTCATACCACTGGTAATTGCTTCACTGATTGTCGGGGTGACCTCGCTGGGCGACATCAGGAAGCTTGGAAGAACAGCCGGTAAGACATTAATCTATTATCTTACCACGACCTCATTTTCCGTCCTGATCGGAATAATCCTGGTCAATCTTATAAGTCCGGGTAAAGGCGTTCCGGCAATCGGCGCCGCAATCCCCGAGTTTGTCCAGGATACGGGCGGAAATACGGTGATCGATGTTATTGTCAGGCTGATCCCTGATAACATCGTGGCGGCGGCGGCTGACGGCCGAATACTTCCCCTGATAGTCTTTTCGCTTATTTTCGGTGGCGTTCTGACTACAATCGGCAGCAAGGGCCGGCCGATAATAACCCTCTTCGAGGGTATAAATGCCGCCATTATGAAAATTGTGATGCTGATTATTTATTTTGCACCGATCGGTGTTTTCGCATTGATCGGAGGCATCGTCGCCGAACACAGAGAATCGGTCGACGAATTGCTCTCCGCTTTGGGACTTTACAGCCTGACTGTTTTAATTGGTCTGTTAATTCATGCCGTAATCGTACTCCCGTTGATATTGAAATTCTTTGGAAGAAAAAAGCCGCTGGAATACTTCCTGAATATGGGACGGGCGCTGGCAACTGCATTCACAACAGCATCTTCATCGGCCACACTCCCGCTGACCATGGAAGCGGTCGAGGTGGAAAATAAGGTCGATAAGAAAGCATCATCGTTTGTCCTTCCCCTTGGAGCGACCATCAATATGGATGGTACCGCGCTCTACGAGGCGGTGGCCGCTATTTTTATTGCGCAGATTTATGGTATCGACCTGTCGATCGGGGCCCAGGTGGTTATATTCTTTACCGCTACCCTGGCATCGATCGGCGCCGCCGCCATACCGGAGGCCGGTCTGGTTATGATGAGCCTGGTTTTAACGGCAGTCGGACTTCCGCTTGAGGGTATTGGAATCATCCTGGCAATCGATTGGTTCCTCGACCGGTGCCGTACAACCGTAAATGTCTGGGGCGACTCGGTGGGCGCGGCGGTCATTGGTGAAACAGCCGAAATCAAAACCTATCTGACACCGGCCGCACCTGTTAAGAAGAAAACGACAAAATCAAGGCCGGACAGTAAGACACGTCCGCAGAAACAGACTCGCACTTCGCGTGGAATCAGGACGGAAACTCGCAAAAAGGGC
>QNAH01000141.1 GCA_003641425.1 Candidatus Zixiibacteriota bacterium | reverse complement strand
TTCGGTGGGTGATTTCCAGAATACCGGAAATGCTCTCGATGTCGCCATTTCGGGCGACGGCTTTTTCCAGATTCAGATGCCTGACGGATCGATTTCGTACACCCGCGACGGCGCCTTCAAAATGTCCGCCGAGGGACAGATCGTCAATGCCGACGGTTTCTATCTCTACCCGGAAATGACTATTCCCGAAGATGCGACCTCGGTGTCGATCTCGATTGACGGCAACGTTTCTGTACTGCTCGTCGGGGGTGATGAGCCGCAGTCGATCGGGCAGTTCGAGCTGGCCCGCTTTATCAATCCGGCCGGACTGTCAGCGGCAGGTCATAACCTGTATAATCGGACTTCCGCATCGGGATCGCCTATTCTCGGTAACCCAACCCAGGATGGCCTCGGAAAACTCGATCAGGGATATCTGGAGATCTCGAATGTCAAGGTCGTCGATGAAATGGTCAACATGATTGTTGCTCAGAGGGCCTACGAATTGAACTCCAAGGTTATCCAGACCGGCGAAGACATGCTTCAGATTTCGAACAATCTTAAAAGATAGGGATGCCTGATTGATGCTTAAAGACCGATTGATTACTCTTGCTCTGGCGGCTCTGCTGACGGTAGTGGCGATCGATACAATGGCAGACGATAACCTGAATCGTGATATGATTAACGGTATCATCTCCTATTATGATCTCGATCCGGTAAGGGTGGAAATTGAATTTCGCAAAAACAGGATAAAAGCCGAGCCTGGTGATTATGACAGTCTTGAGATCAATCCGATGAGCAATTCCGAACCGAGGGGCCTGATACCCCTGAAAGTCACTCTGTATAAAAACGGTGATGAGGTAAAATCTGGCCAGATCCGCATTCGGATCAGCTGGTTCGAAAATGCGCTGGTGACCACCGATAAAATCAGGCGGCATGACATTATCATGCCGAATAAATATCAATTAAAACGGGTGGAAACCACCTATCTGACCGAAAAGATAGTGAATTCCCCGGCTCAACTGGCCGAATGCTGGGCCAAAAAAAATATTGGAAAAGATCAGATTTTAACTTCGGGACTGATCGAGGTGATCCCGGCCGTAGTTTCGGGTAAAGAAGTATCCATTATGTACAGGACACAGGCGATGGAGATCACCGCCCGCGGGACGGCTCTCGAAGCCGGCTATATCGGGGAATCGATCAGGGTCCGGAACAGCCAATCCAGGAAGATAATAGCCTGCACCATAATCGATCGGGAAACAGTGCAGGTAAATACACATTGAGGTGAGCAAATGAAAATTAAACGAATCATAATCCTGACCGTGATAATGCTTCTGCTTCCATTTTCCCTGCGCGTCTGGGCGGGTGATTTCGGGCAGTCGCAGTCACTGTTTACCGACATCAAAGCTCACAGGGTGGGTGATATTTTGACTGTCTTGATCTATGAAAACTCGATGGCATCCACAAAAGCGGAAACCAAGACGGAGAAAGACAGCGAATCCTCGACATCGGGAGGGCCGGGAATCGGCAAACTCGATTTCATCCCGCTTTTTGGCGCCGAAGCCGAGAGTTCCAACAGCTTCAACGGCAAAGGTGAAAATCTCCGAAACCAGAATCTTCGGGCAAAAATGTCGGTGACTGTGGTGGCGGTCAGAGAAAACGGCGACCTGATCATTAAAGGAAGCCGTACCATCGGCATTTCCAAGGACAGGGAAACCATGACCCTGACCGGTGTCGTTCGTCAGCGGGACATCACCGCCGCCAACGCGGTCGAATCATACAAGATCGCCGATGCCGAAATAACCTATACCGGCAAGGGAGCGGCCAGTACTGCCAGCCGCCCCGGTATAGTCATGCGCTTTCTCAACTGGCTGTTTTAGGAGGGTGTCATGAAAGTATTATTCAGCACTTCCATATCACTGCCGACCATACTGATCTGGCTTCTGGCACTGATTTTGAACATTTACGGCCTTCCGGCCGACGCCTCGGTACGGATCAAAGATATCGCCCGAATGAACACCGAAAGCGAAACCGATTTAATCGGCTACGGCCTCATTATCGGTCTCGATGGTACCGGTGACAGTAAAAGCGTTCCCTTTACCCGGCAATCGCTGGCCAACATGATGGAGCGAATGGGTATGACTGTCGATGCCGACGAGCTTAAAGTAAAGAATGCCGCGGCGGTGATGGTAACCGCACGGCTATCCTCGAATCATCGCGTCGGCGACCGGATTGATGTGACCGTGTCTTCAGTGGGTGATGCCTCCTCGTTGCAGGGGGGAACCCTGCTTATGACCCCGCTTTCGACTGTCAATGGCGATGTCTATGCCACCGCGCAGGGACCGGTGTCTATCGGCGGTTTCAATGTCCAGGTCGATGATGGAAATAAAATCGTCAATAACTATACACTGGTCGGCAGGGTACCGAACGGCGCCAAAGTCGATCGACAGATGCAGACGGCCGGCAACGGCAAAGACATACTGATTACATTAAGGTCCGCTGATTATGCTACTGCGGCGGCTGTGACAAGGAAAATAAACATTAAATACGGACAAACCGCTTATACCGAAGATGCTTCCACAATTCGAGTGGTCGTACCTGATTCTCTTTCTTATCCCAACGACAGGGGAGAGTTTATAGCCGATATCGGACAGATGGAAATAATCCCGGATCAGGCCGCCCGCGTGATTATAAACGAACGGACCGGGACCATAGTGGCCGGCAACAATGTCTCCATTGCGCCGGTTGCCATCGCGCATGGAAATATCAATGTAAACATCAAATCATTTCCGGTAATATCACAGCCGCAGCCTTTTTCCGACGGTGAGACGGTTGTCACATCCGAGTATCAGTTGGCGGTCGACAGCGAGAAAGCCCGCGTGATACATTTTCAGGAGACCGTGGCGCTGTCCGACGTCGCCGCCGCTCTTAATTCGATCGGGGCGGCCCCTCGTGATATAATCGCGATCTTTGAAGCTTTAAAACAGGCCGGCGCATTGAGAGCCGAGCTGGTGATAATATAAGAATATGAATATTAATATTAATGCAAGCGCATACGGCATCGAGCGAAATGAAAATAAAAATATTTCGCTGGAACAGAAACCGAGTCTTGAAGCCGAAAAAAAACGTTTGTTCAAGGCGGCCAAAGACATGGAATCACTGTTTTTGAATCAGGTTCTCAAGGCCATGCGGAGCGCTATACCAAAGGCGGATGAAGACAAAGAGGTCGGCCTCGGGGGTGGACTGGGGAAGGATATTTACACACAAATGTTCGATCAGGAACTGGCCGGGAAAATGGCCGGAGTTTCCGATCGCAGTATCGCCACCTCAATATATAATTCGATGGTTCGCGTTCTTGAAACAAGATATGGATCGGAGCAGACTCAAAATAGTCTCAATCAGTCCGTGATACCCCAGACAAGGTATATTGAGGTCAAAGCAAATGATACGGTTGAATCCGAACCGGCCGGTCCGGTGAAAAAAAATAATTCTAAAATCGATCAGACCGGCTATGACTCGCTGATCGAAAAGATTTCGCAAAAATATAAAATCGATCCTGACCTGATCAAATCGGTCGTCATGACCGAGTCGGGCGGCGATCCGAAGGCGGTTTCGCACGCCGGGGCAAAGGGATTGATGCAGCTCACCGATACCACGGCGGCCGAGATGGGTGTCGAGGATGTTTTCGATCCAGAGCAGAATATCGAGGGCGGAACCAAATATATAAGGCAGATGATAGATCGTTTCGGAAATATCGAGGATGCCCTGGCAGCCTATAATGCGGGCCCGTCGCGGGTGGAAAAATACGGCGGCATTCCCCCATTTCCGGAAACACAGAACTACGTCAGGATGGTAATAGACACGGTCGGGAGTAAGCAAAAATATTACGAATAACCCGAGGGACTAAAGAGAATAATTAATATGCCGAAAAAAAATAATGAAAATAGTTCAAATTCTGAACTGGTTAGGGAGCTGATTGAGACCCTGGAAAAGGAAGCGGCTCTTTTCGAAACCTTTCTTGAATTACTCGAACAGCAGCAGAAGGCGCTGGTGGAAAATGACATCATCATGCTTAACCGCATGACGGAATGTCAGAGAGAGAAGCTGATTGAGACAGGGAATCTGGCCCGTAAAAGAGAGACTATTATAAGCCGTTTGACGGCCGAAGAGAGTATGACCGGCGACCTGACTATTTCGAAACTGATTGAATCGGTTTCGCCCGGACAGGCCAATATGCTGGAAATTCTGAGGGAGATGATTCTCGACTTGAACGAGAAAATACTTAAGACGCGCTCTCAAAATGAGATGCTGATAAATCGTTCACGCGAGAACATAGTCAAGACAATGGAACTGTTGGGGCGCTTCAAGGTGCCCGGAAACAATTATGGCGGCGAAGGGAAAATGAACACTGTTCAGACAAATATCGCCCTGGATAGGAGGGCGTAATGGCTGGTTTATTCGACGGTCTTGAACTTGGAAAACGAGCCCTGTCGACTCATCAACTCTGGCTGAATACCATCGGTCATAATATCGCTAATGCCAATACACCCGGCTATACGCGCCAAAGGGTTACCACGACCACAACCGTGCCGTATGACACCCGTTTTGGACCGGTCGGCACCGGTGTTACGGCCACAGATATTTACCAGGTCCGCGATCTGTTCCTGAATCAGCAGTATCGGCAGGAAAGTCAGGCACTGGGCCAGTGGACCTCGATGGAAAAGACCATGACCCAGATCGAGGCGCTCTTTTCCGAACCTAATGATAATTCTCTAAGCAATCAGATGGATGAGTTCTGGAATGCCTGGTCGGATCTGGCCACCAATCCGGAATCACTCGCCGCCCGGTCGGCCTTAAAAGAGCAAACAAACCTGATGACCAGCAGCTTTCACAGGCTGTACAATCAGTTGTCCGATCTTAAGAAATCTGTCAATAATGATATCGAGCTTTCGGTCCAGCAGGTAAATCAGCTTTCCACCGAGCTGGCGTCGTTAAATATGAAGATAGCGCGCTCGGAACTGGGCGGCGAAAACGCCAACGATCTTCGCGATAAAAGAAATTACCTCATCGACCAATTGGCTGAACTGGTAAATGTCAATGTCGCCGAGCAGGAAAACGGTACAGCCACCGTCTATATAGGATCTCTGGCCATTGTCGACGGCTCGGAATCGTTCAATATCGGAACGTACAAAGCCGGCGCCGGTGCCAGCGCCATAAGCGAAATCGTCTGGGAAGGAAGTACCAAAGGAGTTAAAATTCTCAGCGGCCAGATCAAAGGTTTACTGGATACGCGGGATGAAGCCATCCCGAAATATATGCAGGCTCTCGATGATATGGCGGCGGCCCTCGTTCAAAATGTAAACAGTCAGCATCAGACCGGTTACGGGCTCGACGGCGATACCGGTTTGAATTTTTTCGATGCGAATTATACATCAGCGGCCAATATCAAATTGGCCGATGATATAGATAATGATGTCAGCCGCATTGCGGTATCACTTTCAGGAGAGGTGGGTGATAACAGAAATGCCCTGGCCATTGCAGAATTGAGAAATGCGAGATTGATGTCACGCGGCACCGCCACTATCAGCGAATTTTACAGCGGTTTGATAGGATTGGTAGGTGTCGAGACCAGCACCGCTGTCAGTTCAAGGGAAAATTATGAACTGCTGGTGGGGCAGATCGAGAATTCCCGTCAATCGGTGCAGGGTGTATCCCTCGATGAGGAAATGACCCAGATGATTAAATACCAACAGGCCTATGAC
The DNA here is from genome assembly GCA_003641425.1 of Candidatus Zixiibacteriota bacterium. GTDB lineage: Bacteria > Zixibacteria > MSB-5A5 > GN15 > PGXB01 > PGXB01. Next base: position 1,450 of record QNAH01000141.1, on the reverse strand, counting down.
GCCGCCGCCAGGGTGATTACTGTCATGGATGAAGCCCTGGATACAGTCATAAACGGAATGGGCATCGTTGGTAGATAACAGAAGCAGATAAACAGACAGCATTTGACCACGGAGGGTATCGTGTTAATACTGACAAGGAAGTTGGGTGAATCGATTACTATTGGAGATGACATCAAGATCACCGTCCTCGGGGTTTTTGGACGACAGGTAAGAATCGGGATCGAGGCGCCCTCTAAAGTAGTCGTTCATCGGGAAGAAATTTATGTCAAGATACAGCAGGAAAATCGTAAAGCCGCCAAATCGGTCAAGCAGGACCTGGCCAGCGTGATGAAGATGCTGAAGGGTAAAATTGTCGGTGAAGACAGCAGAAAGAAAAAATCTCCGGATATCAAATATAAAAATTCAGGCAGAAAACAGAACCGGAGAAGAGACACCAGCAATCCTGAAAACACGGAGTGAAAATATTAATGTTCTGGAGCAAAAAGAAGGTCGATAAAAACATCAAAGACCCGGTGACCCGCTTTTGCGAATTGATTCAAAATAGTCGCGCAGGCAAAGCCGGAAAAACCACGGGGTCCGGAAACAGAAAAAAAATAATTCCGCATGGTTGTGATAGAGGATTTGTCTATTACGAAGAATAGGAAGCCATGAGAGTAACAAACAGTATGATCTCCGATCAGGTGGTCGCCAACCTGAACCGGTCGCTGACGCGATACCTGAGACTGGAACAAAGCATGTCGTCGGGAAGACGGATAAACAAGCCGTCCGACGATCCCATTGGTACTCAGAAGGATCTGCGCTATCGCACGGTCCTTTCTGAAATAGACCAGTACAAGAGCAACATTTCAAATGCTGCAAATCTGCTGGCCACCTATGATAATATCCTGGGAAATATGTCGGATATTATCTCGTCTGCGCAGGAGCTGGCTGTCTCGCTGTCCAATGACACTTTCGACGCCAACGCCAGGGAATCGGCCGCCAATGAGGCGCAGTCGCTTTTGGAACAGATGATTGATCTGGCCAACAGCAAAATCGACAGCCGATATATATTCTCCGGGTACAGAACCAATGTCCAATCATTTCAGATGGGGGCGGCGGGAGTAACCTATCGCGGTGACAATGGTATTATTGCGACCGAAATTGAAGCCGGGACAAATGTGGGTATAAATCTTATCGGTTCCGATGTTCTGTTAAGCCAATTGGCGCCCCTGGGTGAAAATGCCGATCTGAATGCCGGACTCGACGGTAATACTCTCCTGAGCGAACTGAATCTCGGCGAGGGTGTCGATCTGTCGACGGGAACATTTCAGGTAACTGATAATAATTCCGGGTTGAATGTTACCGTCGATATTTCCGGCGCGGTTACCGTTGACGACGCCCTGACACTTATAAATAATCAATTGACCGCCGCCGGAATAACAAATCTTACCGTCGGTCTTGGTGCCGAGGG
>QNAH01000140.1 GCA_003641425.1 Candidatus Zixiibacteriota bacterium | reverse complement strand
ATCATATCCTTTTTATTTTCTTTCGGCAAAATAACCGTTTTTATTCCCGCCCGGTAGGCCGCCAGGAGTTTTTCTTTCAATCCCCCTATCGGCAGGATATCGCCCCGCAAAGTGATCTCGCCGGTCATGGCCAGTTGCGGTTTGACCGGGCGCCGCGAGAGAATCGAGGCCAGCGCCGTGGCCATCGTTATACCGGCCGACGGGCCGTCTTTGGGAGCCGCCCCGGATGGAACATGTATATGGATCTCATGTTCTTCGTAGATATCCGGCAGTACGCCGATCGAATCGCAGTTGCTTCGCACATACGACAGCGCCGCCATCGCCGATTCTTTCATGACATCACCCAGGTGACCGGTCAGGGTCAATCCCTTTTTGCCCTTCATCAGCGTCGCCTCGATATACAGTATTTCACCGCCCACCGATGTCCAGGCCAGTCCGGGTACTACCCCAATCCGTCCCGTCTTCGAGACGATTTCCCGCGAAAATCTCTGCGGCCCGAGATACTTTTTAACATCATCCTTTTTGACGACATATTTTCGCTTCGATCCGGCGGCGATTTTCCGCGCTGTTTTACGGCATACCGCGGCGATTTCACGCTCGAGATTGCGCAGTCCCGACTCGCGGGTATAACCGTTGATCAGTTCCAGTATACCGGAGTCCTCAATCCTGAGAGATTTTTCCGTGATACCGTGATTGTCGAGCTGTTTGGGAAGGAGATGCCGTTTGGCAATTTCAAGTTTCTCCATATCGGTGTAGCCGGGGATACGGATTATCTCCATCCGGTCGCGGAGTACCGGGGGAATCGGGTCGAGCAGGTTGGCGGTCGTGATAAACATCACCTTCGACAGATCAAACGGGACTTCGAGATAATGATCGGAAAATGTGTCGTTCTGTTCCGGATCGAGCACTTCCAGAAGGGCGCTCGACGGGTCCCCGCGGAAATCGCTCCCGATCTTATCGACCTCATCGAGCATGATAATCGGATTATTCGATCCGGCCCGTTTGATACTCTGTATCATCCGCCCCGGCAAAGCCCCGATATAGGTGCGGCGGTGGCCGCGTATCTCGGCCTCGTCGCGCATACCGCCGAGCGAAATCCGTTGGAACCTGCGGCCCATGGCGCGCGCGATCGAACGCCCCAGCGATGTCTTGCCGACCCCGGGAGGGCCGACAAAACACAGAATCGGGCCCTTGACATCGGTCTTGAGTTTGCGGACCGCAAGATACTCCAGTATGCGGTCCTTGACTTTGGTCAGATCATAATGATCCTCATCGAGGATTTTTTTCGCCGTGCGGATATTAAGCATATCCCTGGTCGAATATGACCAGGGTAATGTTACCAGCCAGTCGAGATAAGTCCGCGAGACCGTGTACTCGGCCGAGGCCGGATTCATCCGCGACAGCCGTTCGAGTTCTTTCGTTGCCGATTCCTCGGCCACTCCAGTCATTTTGGCCCGCCGGATTTTTTCCTCCAGCTCGTCAAGCTCTGCCCGGGAATCCTTTTCGCCCAGTTCCTTTTTGATCGCCTTGAGTTGCTCACGGAGAATAAACTCGCGCTGCATCTTGCCCAGTTCCGACTGTGCCTCGCTCTGGATCTTCCGGGATATTTCGAGAACCTCCATCTCTTTGTTGATTATCGAGAGCATTTTCTCCATGCGCTTGCAAACATCGCTTTCCTCGATAATTATCTGCTTTTCATGCACATCGATATTCAGATTGGAGGCGATCAGGTCGGCCAGTTTCGACGGTGTTTCCTGGTTTATCGCCGAGATATAAAGTTCCTCGGAAAGATTCGGCGACAGCTCGACAATTCTTTTCAACTGCTCCAGAAGATTTCGCTGGAGTGCCTCGACCTTAAGAGAATGAGCCGTCCTGTCTGCGATCTCTTCAACTTCGGCGGTGATATACGGTTGGGTCTGGATAAACTTTTTGATTTTGATACGGGCCAACCCCTGAACCAGAAAACGAACCGTCCCATCCGGAAAACGCAACATCTTCATTATGTTACCCGATGTTCCCACGCGGTTGATCTCGTCCGGCCCGGGGTTTTCCTCGGCCTTATCGGTCTGGAGGAAAACACCGACCACACTGCCCTGCATCAAAGCCTCGTCAATCAGGCGCGCCTGTTTCTGTTCATTGGCGATCAGCGGCAGGACCAGATGCGGGAAAACCACCATCCCCCGCACCGGCAGAATCGGCAGGATCATTCGTTTGGGCTTTTTGCCCGTATGTATTCCGGATTTTGTTTTTTTCATATATGAACTCCTTTTCAGGGCGCATTCAACAGACGGTTTGATACCTATATATTAAAGCGAAACAGGATGACATCACCGTCCTGCACCACGTAATCCTTCCCCTCCACATGCAACTTCGCGGCGGCCTTGAGAGCCGGAAGCGTTTTATGTACCATGTAATCGTCGTACGAAGCCACTTCGGCCCGGATAAATCCGCGCTCAAAATCGGTATGAACCGTGCCGGCCGCCTTGGGGGCAGTGCTTCCCTTGCGGAGCATCCATGCCCGGCATTCCGGCGGACCGACCGTAAAAAACGTAATCAGCCCGAGCAGGCCGAATGACTTCCTGATAAATTTCTCGACCACCGGACGCTCGATATTTAGCTCTTTTAAAAATTCCCCCCGATCCTCATCGGCCAGTGCCGCCAGTTCCATCTCGATCTTGCCGCATATCACCGAAATATCACGCATCCCCTCCCGGCAGTACTTCTCGTAACCGGCATAAATGGAAGCATACTCCGGGAGTTTATCCTCGGATATGTTGAATACCAGCAACTGCGGCTTGAGGGTCAAAAACGAATAACCACGGACCTCTTTTTTATCATCGTCGCTCAAACCGATCTCGATCAGCATCCGCTCTTCCTCGAGCGCCTTCTGACACCGTTTGAGCACTTCAAGTTCACGCGCCCGCTCCTGTTTGCCGGTCAGCTTGATCGTCCTCTCCAGCTTATCGACATTATGCTCGATCATCATCAGGTCGGACAATATCATCTCGTCGATCAAAATCTGGAGATCACGCTCCGGGTCGGCATCGGGATTGAATGCATCGACCACGATCACTACCGCGTCCATCAATCTCAGGTCGTGCATGATATCCGGTTCGCCTTTGGCCTTTTTCCCTTTACCGGTAAACCCGGCCACATCGAGAAACTCTATTTCGGCATAAGTCGTCTTTTTCGGATTGTGCAATTCGCTGAGATCGTCCAGGCGCCGGTCGGGAACCTTGATAACCGCCCGGTGTACCGCCTTGGAATAATCGCCGACCGCTTCCTGCTGACCGGAAGCGGCGTTGAAAAGTGTCGTTTTGCCCGATTGGGGCAGCACTATAATTCCCAGTTTCATAATTGTATTTTATCCAACATTGGTGCAATTAGCAAGTTTTAACAAGCCATATTAAACATTCATGAGCCCGGTATCAGTCATGGTTTTTGACCAGCGAACGTAACCGCTCCAGATTTTCGATATCTTCATGCAAATCATCACTCTTGGGCGTCTCCAGAATTTTCGGGACTTTGTTGAAACGCCGGTCGTTCATGATATTGCGAAACGGTTCCAGCCCCAGTTCACCATCACCGATATGCTCATGGCGGTCCTTTTTCGATCCGAATGGTTTCTTGGAATCATTGAAATGAATCACCTTGAGACGCTTCAGGCCGATTATATTATCGAACTCCTTCATCGTTGCACGGTACTCTTTGGGATCCTGCAACGGGTAACCTGCCGAAAATATATGACAGGTGTCAAGACAGACCGACATCCGGTTTTTATCTTCCACCATATCTATGATCTGAGCCAGTTGCTCGAATTTGTAACCCAGATTGGTCCCCTGACCGGCCGTGGTCTCGATACAGATCGAAGTTTTCCCGTCGGGCATCGCGTCAAGGAGACGATTGAAGGCATCGCCGATCCTCTTCAGCCCGGCCTCCTCGCCGGAACCGACATGGGAACCCGGATGCATGACCAGTTGCGGAATCTTCAGGGCGTCACACCGCTCCATCTCTATTTTGAATGCTTCGATCGATTTCTCATACAGCGCATCGTCGGGCGATCCCAGATTTATCAGATAACTGGTGTGAGCGCAAACCGCCTTCACCCCGGTGCGTTTCTGCTCATCGAGAAATCTGGATATATCTTCATCGGTAAGAGTCTTGGCTTTCCATTGGTTCGATTGTTTGGTAAATATCTGAATGACATCGCAGCCGGCTTTTTCACCATCCAGGACAGCATTATAAACACCTCCGGCTATCGACATATGAGCGCCTAATAACATTCCATTTATTCCTTCGTTAAAATATTTTTCCCCCGGTCATAATAATACTCATTTCCCCATTTCCCAATAGATATACGGCCATTACGGTTTCTGTCAACCGGTAACTCCAAAGAAAACAAAGATTAAGGTCATTTGGCAACGAATATTTGGAATTAATCGCTCCATAATTTGAATCATTGAGTATGCCTTATAAACAGCAGATTCGGACTGTTTGCCAACCTCAATACTGTATGGGGCGCAACCCATAGATATTTTCCGAAAAATGTATTTATCTTTAGGTGGTATTTTAGAAACATCTTCAAACATGAAACCCTCCAAATACTCCATTCAAACATCCTCTTCTAACATGCTGATTATCATCAGATTACAAATAAGGCTGTCGGCCTGCTCAAAAAGTGACCGGCAAATGTCGAAATTAAATATAGTTGGCAGAGAATTTTCATTCTCTGTCAGTAAATTATAAGAAAAGGAATTTTGAGATGACATCAATTCTTGAAAACAGGGGCTTCACTATTCTTGAAGTCCTTGTCTCGGTAATTATCCTGACTATGTCTCTTCTCCTTCTTTTGAATATGGCCATGGTCGCGCTCGAGGCCAACGACTGGTCGAATAAAGCTACCGCCTCGACCCAGCTTCTTCAGGATAAGCTGGAGGAATTGCGAACGACCATGTCGCTAACCGGAGGAGTGGATACCGTACAGGGGATACAGCGAAGCTGGACCATTACCAAGACGGCCAATTATCTCCGAAGAATTGACATCGTGGCCAAATGGGAAAACAATCGCGGCGATCTCCTGCATAGCAACATCACCGCCTACGTCAGAACCGACAGCATATAGGTGAAGCCATGAAGAAAAATATCTTAAGTCACACTGACTCAAAGGGATTTACCCTGATGGAGATCCTGATCGCGTTGTTCCTGAGCGCCATTGTTCTGACGGTTATTTTCAAAGTCTTCATTACTCAGCACCAGAACTGGGCGATTCAGGAACAGGTGACTGATATGCAGCAAAACGCGCGTGCGGCTATTGATGAATTGACGCGGCAAATACGCATGGCAGGACACGAGCTTCCTCTCGGACTCCCCTGTATCCAGGCATACAACACCAATCCGGACACGATCCTGATCAACTACGGTGACGGCGGCTGCGACGCCCCTCTCGAACATGATATGCCTCTGCCATCGGCAGAATTGCGTTGCGACGGACATGATATCTCCTGTTTCCATGACGGTCAGTGGGTGTATATTTTCCACCCCGATTCGGGTGGCGGAGAGTTTTTCCAGATCAGCGAAGTCCAGGTTGGATCTCAGCATATTCAGCATAATAAAATGGTACTATCCCAATGTTACTCAAAGGGCGCCATAGTAATTGCCCTCCAGCAAATTAAATACTATATCGACAATTCCGATACGCTTCATCCCAACCTGATGATGGAGCTTCCGGGACAGCAACCATGGGTTTATGCCGAAAATATCGAGGATCTTCAATTTGAGTACACCATGAAAAATGGTTTGATTGTCGATGTGCCGGCCATATACGATGACGTCAGGCAGGTTAAAATTACACTGACCGCAAGAACCGAGCGGCCCGATCCTGACTTCCCGGATGATCCATACCGCCGCCGGCAATATACTTCGCGGGTCAATCTGCGGAATCTCGATATTTGACAATGCCGTTTGAAAATGTGCCATGATGCCGATAACCAATTAAGTCGGTATCATCGCAACAGCACCGCAGAATTGTCACGATGTCGATCGTGGTAATCATAAAAAGACAAAACCCAGGACCGGAATGATAAAGGGCCAGATAAATGATGTTGTCTATTGAAAATTTACAGCACGAGGAGAAATAGTTATGTCTGTAACCAAATTTGGTATTAATGAAAGGGGCTTTGCGACAATTGTCGCTCTGATGGTGATGCTTATGCTGATCATCATTGGTGTCGCCGCCATTAAGCTCGCCGATGATGAAATAAACATCGCCGGCAACGAGATCAATGAAATGTCGGCCTTCTATGCCGCCGAGGCCGGACTGGAAAGAGCTTCGGCAGCTATCCAGTGGCAGTACGAAAGTACCGGTAGCCCGCCGACAACCATGCCCTCCGGGAACGAAACTATCAATAAATGCAATTTGGCCTACAATACCACCGATAACGGCGGCGCCGAGCAGAGGGTACTAACCCAGGGAACTCTCGCCGGATTGCATGCCCTCGTAAAAACCTACTCAATAACTTCCCTGGGGTCTTCGCAGGTCGATAACAGCAAAGTAAATCTGATTCAGGAATTCGAATGTGCCATGGTACCGCTGTTTCAGTTCGCGGTCTTTTACGGCAATGATCTGGAAATCGCGCCCGGCCCCGACATGACCCTGCTTGGCCGGGTTCATTCCAACGGCAACCTCTGGCTCCAAGCCGGATCGAATCTATACATGGACAGCTATGTCACCTGTTCCGGCGATTTGCTCCACGGCCGCAAGGGACCGGGAGGTGTCTCCAATGGCAATGTTTATATCAAGGACACCGACGGTAATTACCAGAATATGATGAACGCCGACGGTACTTTTCTGGAGTCGTCGGATACCGATTGGTATGATTCGGCTTCGACCCGCTGGGGTGGTCGCGTCCAGGATGCCGCCTTCGGTCAGGGCGAACTTAATCTGCCCCTGACCAACACCGGCGACCCGCATAAATTGATCGAACGCGCCTCCGGTAATGCCGACTCCTACGAAAATCTGGCCGAACTGAAAATAATCGACGGGTCCGTATATGCCCAATCCGGTGGGACATGGATCGATGTAACCGCCCTCCTTCCGGTTAATACAGTAACCACCTCCAGTTTTTATGACAAACGGGAGGGGACATGGGTAAACTCAACCGACATCGACATAGACAAACTGGCCGCCAGTTCCT
>QNAH01000139.1 GCA_003641425.1 Candidatus Zixiibacteriota bacterium | reverse complement strand
GCCCGTATGGACGGTATCCAGGGAGCGGTGCTCGATGTAAAATTGAAATATCTTTCTCAGTGGAACGAGGCCCGGAACGATATCGCCCGCAAATATCGGCAATCACTCGCCGGACTGCCGGTTGTTATGCCGGCTGAACCTGATAATTCATATCAGGTCTATCACCAGTTTGTTATTGAAGTCGAACAGCGGGATAAACTGCAGAATTTTTTGAAAGATAACGGCATTCCGACTCTCATTCATTACCCGATTCCGGTTCATAAACAGAAGGGTTATCTGGATGCCGGTTTTAAATCCGGGGCACTGCCTGTGACAGAACGGATGTCGGAACGGATTGTCTCGCTGCCGATATACCCCGAACTTAAAGATAATGAGATAAAATATATCACGGATAAAATAAGAGAATTTTTTGCCGCCTGAGAAAAAATACGAGATACCTGTCAGACTCGAGGCCATCGCCTTTATTCTGCTGGTCACATTTTCCCTGATACTGCGGGTCAACCAGCTCTCGGCCGACCCGCCGTTGGGCATATCGGCCAGTCATGGTGTCTATACCGATCCGGCCCAGTATGTCTCTTTTGCCCGCAACTTTGCCCTGTGGGGATCATTCAATCCCCTTGGTGATTTTCGTTTGATCTTCTTTCTCAAATCTGCCATGACCCTGATGTCCGTCATTATATTCAAGATCGCCGGGCTCGGTTACTGGCAGTCCAATATGGCCGGACTGTGTTTTTCTTTCTCAACGGTGATACTCATGTATTTTGCGTTGAGAAAAATCGCCGGTTCGCTGGCCGCAGTGATTTATCTCATATTCATTTCTCTCGATTATAACCAGATTTTCTATGGGCGATTGCCGTTTCTTGAAAACAGCATGAATTTCTTTGCCATCCTGTCCTTCACCATATTGGTCTATGCCCGCAGGACGTATGCTTTTGTAATCGGCGGGATAGCCCTGGCGGCGGGTATTTTCTTCGGCAAACTTATCGGGATGATTTACCTCTTTCCATTGGCCTGCTACGCCGCCTATGATATCTTCTTCAATCAACGGGAAACCATAAAAAAAGCGATTCTTCAATATGCACTGTTTGCCGCCGGTTTTCTGGGCATTTTAGTCTTCTGGTATTTTTTCAGCTATCGCCCCGCCACTGCCATGGTTTCCGGGTATGTGCAGGAGCAGGCTCTCGATCTCTATGGGACACCGCAGGCACTGCAATATTATGATATGTTCATATACAGATTTCTCTCCTTCGGCGCCCGGAGCCGTCTTTTGCCGCGGATGCCGATCCCGGCACTTCTGACATGGGCCATGCTTCTGATATTTTTCTATCGGATCGGTTTTCGTGAAAGCTGGAAAAACAGGTTTTTCGGGATCACTCCCGGGGTAATCTTCCTGATTACCCTCGTCATTGCCGCCTATGGCTCGCTGATGATATGGAACTACCGCCCGCTTCGCTACCAGACCATGCTGATCTACCCGATTTGCGCCCTGGCGGCAGTCTTTATCAGTTATCTGGTCCAAAATATATCGACCGGTTTGCATAGACGGGGTTACCTTCTTTTCCCCGTGATATTTTTTATTATGGCGGCAATTCCGGTTTACCAGTGGACCGGGCCGATTTACAACCTCTTCGGATCACCGTTTCATTATATCGAGACCCGCGGCGTTGTTCTGGGCATCACCTTTGGCATCACAATCATTTCCGTTCTTATAATGCGGTTTGGTCCGGATTCGATATTGAGACCGCCCCGATGGTTTAAAAATTTTATCGTTCTGGCGGCGGTTATCCTGGTGGTGATTCCGGGAGCCGTTAAATATCTCGGCTGGCACAACAACGCCACCTATCTTATCGAAAAGAATTCCCGCGATCTAACCACCGTTGTTTCGTCCGAGGCGGTTATTTCCGGCCCTTATGCACCGGCACTGACACTGGAAAACAGGTTTATGAACCTGATTCATATGTTCGGGGTGGCCAGCGTCGACCCCGATTTTTTCAAAAAATATCCGGTCACCCACCTTTTGCTGGATAAAAGCAATCTCGAAATCGCCAGAAAGAACTACCCTGAACTGATGGATAAGGCGGTTTCGATATGCAAATACCGGATCGGCGGACGCGATATCAGTCTCTACCGCATCGCCGAATTCACCGGTAATCCGACCGCCTCGAGATATGTGATGTCGGTCTATGAAACGGCCATTATGGCTTATGGCTCCGGTGATTTTGAGCGGGGTCTCCAGCTCATGGAAATATATGAAAAACAGTTCCCCGACAACATCTCCGGCAATTTTATCCTGGGCAAACTGGCCATGGATAATAAATATTATGAGGGGGCGGGGTATTATTTTAAAAAAGCGGTCGAGTATTGCCCGACCGATTTTTACTTGCATTTTAAGCTCGGTGAATTCTATATTAAAATGTATAAGCAAACAGGCGACTTGACGCTGAAAGCTGAAGGCGAAAAAGAATTTGAGATGGCTCGCAAATATAATCCCGATTCACGTAAATTGTCCCGAGATATCGACGGACATTTAAATTAGAGGAACCTGTACAAATTGAACAATCTCATCTCCGTAGTTATTCCTGCATACAATGAAGAGGGAAATATCCCTGAATTATGCCGCCTGTTCGACGAGATGGTGCAAAAGGCGGAACACAACTATGAGCTGGTCTTGATCGATGACGGGTCAACCGACAGTACTCTCGAAAAGATCCGGGAAGCGGCCGCGCAATACGATTATATCAAATTCGCCCGCCATCATGTCAACATGGGCCTGACCGAGGGACTTAAGACCGGATTCGAGGTCGCCGCCGGCGATATGTATGTTTTTTACCCGGCCGACCTCCAATTTCTGCCTGAAGACATACCGGCCCTGGTACAGCCCCTGTTCGAGGGAGCCGATGTCGTCGCCGGCTGGAAACAGGGCAAATACAAAAAACGCTTTGTCTCTACCATTTACAATTATATCTCACGAAAGATCTTCAGGCTGAATGTACATGACCTCAATTCGGCCAAGGCCTTCAAGGCCGACGTGGTTAAGGATATGTTCCTCCGCAAGGACTGGCACCGATACCTTGTGCCGCTGGCCGCCGACCTGGGCCACCGTATCGCCGAGGTGAAAATACCTCTCTATGACCGCCACTGGGGAAAATCGAAGTTTTCCGGACTCCTGCGAATACCTATCGGGGTTCTGGATATGATCGCCGTTAAGGCCCAGTTGTCGCTTCTGAAAAAACCGCTGCTCTTTTTTGGCGCTCTGGGTTCGATATCGTTCGGGCTGGGTATTCTGGTCGGCCTGATCGCGATATACCTCCGCTTTGTCCAGGGCGAAGGTTTCCGCCCCATGCTTTATCTCGTTATTCTGCTCATGGGACTGGGATTGGGATTGTTTATCCTCGGGTTCCTGGCCGAGGCGATGGCCTCGATGAAAGAAGAGCTGGGCGGTATCAGGAAAAAAATAGATAAAATAGACGGGATATCGAAAAAATAACCTGTCATTTCCATAAAGTAGGATTCCTTTAAAAAGCTGGTTGGAGGAATACCATGAGTAAGAAGACGAAGAAAACCGCCAAACAACAAGCACCGCAATTGAATCTCGATCCCCAGAAATCGAAATATTATACCCCTGTCATTATTGCGGTCATGTTTATTGGAGTCATTATCCTGTTTCGCGATTTTTTATTCTCCGACAAAATGCTCTACGGCTCGGATACCATCAACGCCGGAATATTCTTCCGTCATTTTTATGTCGAGTATTTCAAGATGCATGGCGCTATCCCGGTTTGGAATCCTTACATTTTCGGCGGGATACCCTTTATCGATGCCTTCCACGGCGATATATACTACCCCCTGTCGATCCTGAAATTCGTCGGCAACTTTTATCGCATGCTCGGCCTTAACCTCGTCATTCATATTTTCCTCGCCGGTATTTTCATGTATTTCGCCGCCCGGCAGTTCAAACTCTCCAAAATCCCGGCCTCGGTGGCCGCCTTCGGCTACATGTTTTCGGGCTTCCTGGTTTCACTGGTGGCGCCGGGCCACGACGGCAAAATCTTCGTCACCACCCTTTTCCCGCTGGTGATTCTCTTTCTTGACCGTGCCTTCGAACGCAAACCGATTCTCAACTTCACCCTCCTCGGACTCGTCATCGGTGTCATAATACTCAGCCCGCACCCGCAACTCTCTTATTACATGCTCTGGGTGGTGGCATTTTACGGCGTTTTCAAACTGATCAACGTATATCGGGAAACAAAATCGCTCGGCAAAGTCATCAAACCGGGTATCCTCCTGGCCGCGGCCGTCGTGATCGGCCTTTTTATCTCGGCGGTACAGTTTTACCCCGGCTATGTATATACCAAAAAATATTCGCCCCGGGCCGATACCAAACGCGGCTACGACTGGGCAACCTCATGGTCGATGAATGAAGAAGAAGCGGTCTCGCTCGTCGTTCCCGAGTTCTCCGGAACCTCCGGCGGCGAAGGTATGTACTACTGGGGCAAAAACGTGTTCAAAGACAACTCCGAATACGCCGGTGTGATTTCTCTTTTCCTGGCCGCCATCGGAGTCTTCTTTTATCGCAAAAAGGAGGCCATTTTCTTCGGCTCTTTGGCTCTCTTTGCCTTCATCTATGCTCTGGGAGGAACAACACCGATCTTCCGAATATTCTATTATCTGATACCAAGCGTTAAATCGCTCAGAGCACCGTCTACAATTATGTTTATTTTTCTCTTTTCCGTTTCCCTGCTGGCGGGGATGGGCGTCCAATACCTGATTAGCCGCTTTTCGGAGGCAACCGCACAGACGAAGAGAAGATTAAAAATATATCTAATCTCCGTACCGGCCGGTTTGTTCCTTCTGGCCCTGCTTTTCGCAGTCGCCGGGGAATCGCTCCTTTCGGCATACACATCGATTTTTTACACCACCGCCAAAACTCAGGAGATCCAGCAGGGGGTCACCAAGTGGACCCTCGCCGTCCTGAATCTCCCGCATATCAAAGCCGGCTTCTGGATCGTCTTCCTGTTTACGACCATTGTTTCCGGTACAATCATGTTCTTTATATCCCGCAAGGCCGCTACCGCTGTCCTGCTGATAATTCCACTGATGATAATGATCGACGGCATCCGATTCGATTCCCGCTTTATCAAGACCTATGATTACCGTCCGCAATTCACAAGCAATCGCATGACCGAGCATATCAACAGTCTGCCGGGCAAATATCGGGTCCTTAATTTAAAAGCGGTCGGGCTCGATTACCTGCCGTACTTCGGCACGGAGGTCGTAGTCGGCTATCACGGCAACCAGCTCCGCTGGTACGATGACCTCCTTGGAGGGCCGGGCCTGCGCCACATGACCAATCCCCGTTTCCTTAATCTGGTCGGCGCCAGGTACCTGCTTGTTCCGGCAGAAGCCAGTATCCCCGGAGATTATTTCGGTCCCGACAGCCTGACAATCAATCAGGAATTCGGCCAGGTGACCCTGTACGAAAATCCCAACGCTTTCCCGCGCGTTTTTCTCATTAACGATTATGAAGTGGTACCGGAACGGAAAGATATTACCCCGCTGATTCTTGGCGGACCGGCCGATTTGAGCCAAACCGTCTATCTTGAAAAAGAACCGCCCATACTCCCCGACAGCGGCTCGGTGACCGGAACGGCCCGGATTGCATCATACTCGGCTGATTCGGTGCTGGTCGATATAAACACCGATCAAAATACACTCCTGGTGCTGACCGATAATTATTACTATGCCTGGCAAGCCTATGCCGACGGGCAAAAAACCGACATTCTCCGGGCCGATGGGGCCTTCCGAGCGGTACCGGTTAAGGCGGGAACAAAGCAGTTACTGTTCAAGTATAATCGGGCGGTGAATAATCCGGCGAAATATGTTACCTTGTTGACTCTTTTGCTGGTGGCGATTATATTGATTGTTTACCTGGTTATGTACATAAAAGATAAGAAAAGATTGGCCCCGGCCGTATGAACGAAGAAAAAAAAGCCCTGATTATATTTCCGACCTATAACGAAAAAGAAAACATCGAGATCATTATTAAAGATGTCCTCGAAAGAGACTCCCGGATAAATGTCCTCGTGGTCGATGACAGTTCCCCCGATGGAACCGGGGAAATCGTCGACCGCATGGCCCTGGAAGACAGCCGTATCAATGTCCTGCACCGGTCCAATAAGAAAGGCCTTGGACGGGCCTATATCGCCGGATTCAAATGGGCCATCGAACATAAATTCGACTATATTTTCGAAATGGATGCCGACTTTTCGCATGACCCGAAATACCTACCCGACTTTCTCAACGCAATTGAAAAATACGACCTCGTCCTCGGTTCACGCTATATCTCAGGAGTCAATGTTATCAACTGGCCCATGAAGCGTCTGTTGCTGTCCTATTATGCCAATGTCTATACCCGAATCGTGACCGGACTCCCGGTCCGCGACGGTACCGGGGGTTTTAAATGCTTCCGACGCGAAGTGCTCGAGGCGCTTGATCTCGATGCGATCAGGTCGAACGGTTATATTTTTCAGATAGAAGTGTCGATGCGGGTCTGGAAAAAAGGCTACCGTATCAAGGAAATCCCGATTGTCTTTGCCGACCGTGAACGGGGGACATCCAAAATGTCCAAGGATATTGTCCGCGAGGCGATCTGGAAGGTCTGGTATCTGAGATTAATGTCAATGCTTGGCAAAATATAATAAGTGTCTGTTAATAATCCTCAAAAATCAGTATCAGCAATCGTCGTCACCTTCAATTCGATCGAACGAATTGAATCCTGCCTGAAGGCATTGTCGGCTGAGATTGCATCTGTCGGCGAAATAATTGTCCATGATAATGCTTCCGGTGACGCCACCGTCAGAGCGATCGAATTCGGATTCCCGGACGTTAAAATTATCCGGTCTGATAAAAATATCGGCTTTGCGGCCGCCAACAACCGGGCGGTCGCCGAATCGAAAGGCGATTTCATCCTGTTCGTCAATCCCGATTTTATCATCGACAGGGGAGCTCTGGATTGCATGTATAAGGCATTGATCGATCTTCCCGAAGCAGGCGCTGTCGCGGGACGGATGCGCCATCCTGATGACAGTTTTCAGCCCACCTGCCGAAATTTGCCGACCATGAAAAATATTTTCAAATCACGGGGTTCTTTTATCGGCGGACGACAAGATACTGATGATTATACCCTCGGCGATTTTGATGTGCCCACCGAGGTTCCCGCCGCCGCCGCCACGTTTTTGCTGATACG
>QNAH01000138.1 GCA_003641425.1 Candidatus Zixiibacteriota bacterium | reverse complement strand
TCCACGCGAACCTTCTGAAGCATTTGGCGCACAATAACTTCAATGTGTTTATCGTTGATTTTTACGCCCTGAAGCCGGTAAACCTCCTGGATCTCGTTAACCAGGTACTCCTGCACTTTGTTGACTCCGGAGACCTTCAGAATATCATGCGGATCGATCGAGCCTTCGCAGAGGCTGTCACCGGCCATTACCCTGTCTCCATCGTGAACATGGAGGTGCCGGCCGTGCGGAATCAGATACTCTTCAGTTTCGCCCTCATCGCCCCGGACATAGACCTGTTGCTGACCGCGGATGATTTTACCGAATTCAACAATTCCATCAACCTCGGAAATAACAGCCGGATCATGCGGCTTACGGGCCTCAAATAATTCCGCCACTCTTGGCAAACCGCCGGTAATATCGCGGGTTTTTGATATCTGGCGAGGAATCTTAACAAGGAATTCACCGGCATCGACAGATTGCCCTTCCTGAACCAGCAACTGGGCTCCGGTCGGAATGCGGTAGCTGTCTTTGGTCTTTCCTTTTGAGTCCTTAATTAAGATTGTCGGGAAAAGGGTTTTTTCTCGTTCCTCGACAATAATCGGCTGAATCAAACCAGTCGTCTCATCAAGCTCCTCACGCAGTGATACATCCGGCACAATGTCTTTGAAGACCACTTTACCGGCGTATTCAGTCACAATTGTGTTGGAGTATGGATCCCATTCGAATATACTGTCTCCCTTGGAGATAGGCGCATCCTCAGCGGCTACAAGAATTGAGCCGTAAGGAACCTTCATCCGCGACCGGACACGACCCCGATCATCGACAATATGCACCTCTCCCTCACGCCCGGTTACAATCCGCGTTTCATCAGGACGACTTATCGCCTTTATATTCAAATAAACCACTTTACCGTTATATTTGGCTTCGACCTTTGACTGTTCGGCAATACGCGCCGCAGTCCCACCGATATGGAATGTTCTCAGAGTCAACTGGGTACCCGGCTCGCCGATCGACTGAGCCGCGATAACACCCACAGCCTCACCAATATCGACCAAATCCATGGTTGCCAGATTGCGGCCATAACAGTCCCGGCACACACCGCGTTTGGATTCGCAGGTCAAAACCGACCGGATACGAACCGAATCAACGCCGGCATCTTCAATAGCCGCGGCATGTTCTTCACGTATTTCCTGCCCGGCCTTGATAATGATATCATCAGTGATGGGATCAAAAACGTCCTCCAGAGCAACCCGGCCAAGAATACGGTCGCGCAGTGACTCGATGATCTCCTCGCCCTCCTTAAGAGCGGAGATATTGATTCCCAGGATGGTGTTACAATCATGTTCAGTAATAATTACATCCTGAGCAACATCGACCAGACGCCTTGTAAGATAACCGGCGTCGGCGGTTTTCAGAGCAGTATCAGCCAACCCCTTACGGGCGCCGTGAGTCGAGATAAAGTACTCGGTAACCGACAAGCCTTCACGGAAATTGGAAATAATCGGCGACTCAATGATTTCACCAACCCCACCCGTGATCTTTTTCTGCGGCTTGGCCATCAGACCGCGCATACCGGCCAGCTGACGAATCTGTTCCTTGGAACCACGGGCACCCGAATCGGCCATCATATAAATGGGATTGAAGCCCTGACGATCACTGGCCAGGTTTTCGAACATAACCGACGCCACCTCCGAGGTGGTCTTGGTCCAAACGTCGATCACCTGATTATATCGTTCACCGTTGGTTATGACACCGCGCTCATACTGTTTTTGAATCTTGTTTACCAACTTTTTGGCATCATCTATCAAGCTCGCCTTCTCTTCAGGAATCAGCATATCATCGATAGATATGGTGACTCCGGCCAACGTGGCATATTCGAATCCCATCTTTTTAAGCTTGTCAAGGAATTCGACTGTCCGCGTATTACCAACCAGCCGATAACAGTCAAGCACCAGCTGCTCTAATTTGCTTCTCCCGGCAACCTCATTGAAGAAGGGCATTTCAGTCGGGACGATCTGATTAAAGATCACACGACCCGGCGATGTCTCGACCAATCCATCATTAATTTTAACTTTTACACGCGCATGCAGATCGACCTGTCCGTTGGCATGAGCGGCCAGGGCCTCATCGCTGGAATAGAAAGTCATCCCCTCACCCTTCGCGCCGCTTTTTGTTTTTGTCAAATAATAGCAACCGATAACCATATCCTGCGATGGCACTGCGATCGGACGGCCCGACGAAGGCAGCAGCAGATTGTTTGAAGCCAGCATCAACATTCGGGCCTCAAGCTGGGCCTCAAATGAAAGCGGAATATGCACCGCCATCTGGTCGCCGTCAAAGTCGGCGTTGAAGGCGGCACAGACAAGAGGATGCAGCCGGATTGCCTTACCCTCGACCAGTACCGGATAAAAAGCCTGAATGCCAAGGCGGTGCAGGGTCGGAGCACGGTTGAGCAGAATCGGGTGATCTTCAATGATCTCTTCCAGGATATCCCAAACCTCAGGTCTTTCCCGTTCGACCAGCTTCTTGGCCGATTTCACGGTCTGGACATAACCTTTTTCCTCGAGCTTCATGATGATAAAAGGTTTGAACAGTTCGAGGGCCATATTTTTGGGAAGCCCGCACTGATAAATTTTCAATTCCGGACCAACAACAATAACCGAACGGCCGGAATAATCGACACGTTTACCCAGCAGATTCTGGCGGAAACGCCCCTGTTTGCCTTTCAGCAGGTCTGAAAGCGACTTCAATGGCCGCTTGGAATCGCCGCGCACCGAATGCGTCCGGCGTCCATTATCAAAGAGAGCGTCAACCGCCTCCTGAAGCATTCTTTTTTCATTTCGGAGAATGACATCGGGAGCCTGAATATCGATAAGCTTTTTTAGGCGATTATTACGATTGATGACGCGTCGATACAGATCGTTCAGATCAGAGGTAGCAAAGCGGCCGCCCTCGAGCGGAACCAGAGGTCTGAGGTCCGGAGGAATTACCGGGATGATGCTCATGACCATCCACTCCGGATTATTATTTGACTGACGGAAGGCTTCGATAATTTTAAGTCTCTTAAGGGCGTCTTTCTGTCTCTGGACTGATGTCTCGACCTTCACCTGCGCCCGGAGATCGATGGCGACCTGTTCGATATCCAAACGCGACAATATTTCGCGGACTGCCTCGGCGCCCATCCTGGCGTCGAATTCTTTACCGCTCTCTTCCAGTTCCAGATATTCTTCTTCGGTAATAATATCTCTTTCCTGGTATGAAGTATTACCGGGATCGATCATTATGTAAGCTTCGTAATAGAGAATCTTTTCCAGCTCACGAACCGACAGATCCATCATGTAGCCAATTCGAGACGGCAATGATTTTACAAACCAGATATGTGTCACCGGGACGGCCAGTTCGATATGGCCCATTCTTTCCCGGCGGACTTTTGATTGAGTTACTTCAACGCCGCAGCGGTCGCAGACAATACCGCGGAAACGAATCCTTTTATATTTTCCACAGTTGCATTCCCAGTCCTTGACAGGTCCGAAAATCCTCTCGCAAAAGAGCCCGTCGCGCTCCGGCTTAAATGACCGGTAGTTGATGGTTTCAGGCTTGGTTACCTCACCATAGGACCATGACAGAATGGTCTCCGGTGATGCCAACTGAACCTGAATTGCAGAAAAATCAGACGGCTTTTTCTGCTGAACTCTCGGGATGTTTGAAGGCAGGTTAACCACTGTTTGACTCCTTTTATCTCATTGCCGGTCAACGGCACTTGTTTACAAAAATAAAAATCATGCAGATCTATAATTATGTTACTTTTCAATCAGTTTGACATCCAGCCCCAGTCCCTGCAATTCCTTGACAAGGACATTAAATGATTCCGGAATACCCGGCTCTGGGGGATTCTCGCCCTTCACAATGGCTTCGTACACCTTACTCCGCCCGGTAACATCATCCGACTTAACCGTGAGGAGTTCCTGAAGTGTATAAGCGGCACCGTAGGCCTCCATGGCCCAGACCTCCATTTCTCCGAATCTCTGTCCGCCGAATTGCGCCTTTCCGCCCAGCGGCTGCTGAGTCACAAGACTGTAAGGTCCGATTGAGCGGGCGTGAATCTTATCATCAACCAGATGAGCCAGCTTCATAATGTATATATATCCCACTGTGATCTTACTATCAAACGGATTACCGGTGAATCCGTCATAGAGGGTTACCTTTCCCGACTCGGGCAGTCCCGCCTTCTCAAGCATTTCTTTAATCTGCCCCAGGTTGGCCCCGTCAAAAACCGGTGTGGCAATTTTTATATTGAGTTTATCCGCGGCCCATCCCAGGTGAGTCTCCAGAACCTGGCCGACATTCATTCGGGAGGGAACGCCGAGCGGGTTGAGCAGAATGTCAACCGGCGTTCCGTCTTCCATATAAGGCATATCCTCGACCGGAACGATCCTGGAAACGACACCCTTGTTACCATGGCGACCGGCCATCTTATCGCCCACCGACAATTTACGTCGGATGGCGACTTTAACCTTGACCAGCTGCCTGACACCCGGAGGTAATTCGGCTCCGCGGACGACCTTGTCCACCTCGACCGCCATTTCCTCTTCTTTGGCCGCAATCAGTTCAGCCGCCTCATCTATGATTTTACCGACCTTTTTACTGGCTGTGGCATTGTCGCTGTAACCATCTGCGGCAAAAGCAGAATCATAATCGAATGTCATCAGAAATTCTTTATCATATTTATGTCCTGCACGAACCAAAACGGAATTATCGATCTTGGAGCGAACGGTATTACTCGTCTCGCCGTCAAGAATTGCGGCCAATCTCTCATTTCTATGAGTAATGATATTCTGTTTGATCTTTCCATAACGGCGCTTAATTTGGGCCACCTCATTCTTCTCAATCCGTTTGGCCTCTTCGGTTCTTTCCTTACGCGAAAACACCTTGGTATCTATTACAATACCTTTCATCCCGGGAGGCGCCTTCAATGATGCATCCTTGACATCACCAGCCTTTTCGCCGAATATGGCGCGAAGCAATCGCTCTTCGGGCGACAACTCCGTCTCTCCCTTAGGAGTTACTTTACCTACAAGAATATCACCGGCTTCAACTTCGGCGCCGACACGGATAATACCGCGCTCATCCATGTTCAACAGAGCTTCCTCGGAAACATTGGGAATCTCACGAGTGATCTCTTCAGCACCACGCTTGGTGTCGCGAACCTGCAATTCGAATTCTTCGATATGAATTGAAGAGAAAATATCCTCACGAATCAAACGCTCTGAGACTATAATCGCATCTTCGTAATTATATCCGCGCCACGGCATGAATGCGACCAGAACATTGTAGCCAAGGGCCAGTTCACCGGCATCGGTAGCCGGACCGTCGGCAATAACCTGACCTTCCTCGACATGATCACCGATTTCTATTATCGGTTTGAAATTGATGCAGGTATCCTGGTTGGAACGGCGGAATTTGGTCATTTTGTATTCGTCGTCCTCAAAATATCCCAGTTCTCCCGCCTTGGGCTTGATATCCGGTTTGATAATGATTTTGTCGGCCGAGGCATAAACGACCGTTCCGGCCTGCCTGGCGACCACAGCCGCGCCCGAATCAACCGCAACTTTAGCTTCAATACCGGTTCCAACCACGGGCGATTGGGTCACCAGCAAAGGCACTGCCTGGCGCTGCATGTTTGAACCCATTAACGCACGGTTCGCATCATCATGGTCAAGGAAAGGAATCAATGCCGCCGCCACCGAAACCAGTTGCCGCGGTGAAACCTCCATATAATTGATCTTATCCGGGGTCACGATGGGATAGTCAGTCCGGGCGCGGGCTCTGATATGATCGTTGCTCAGCTTTCCGCTTTTTTCAAGCGGCTCGTCTGACTGGGCGATAATGCATCTATCCTCTTCATCGGCACTGAGATAAGCAATGTCTGTCGATACCTTCCCGTTTTCCACTTTGCGATAAGGCGTTTCCAGGAAACCGTACTTGTTTATTCTGGCAAAAGTCGCCATTGAAGCGATCAGACCGATATTCGGCCCTTCAGGTGTTTCGATCGGACAGATACGGCCATAATGCGTATGGTGAACGTCGCGCACCTCGAAACCGGCCCTTTCGCGTGTCAGACCGCCGGGCCCAAGCGCAGAAAGACGGCGCTTGTGAGTCAATTCAGCCAGAGGGTTGGTCTGGTCCATAAACTGCGAGAGCTGCGAAGAGCCGAAGAAAGTATCGATAACGGCGGAAACCGTTCGTGCATTTACCAGAAGCTGCGGCGTAATGGAGTCGCTATCCTTTAATGAGAGTCTTTCGCGAATCGACTTGGCAACACGCGATAATCCGACCGAAAACAGGTTCGACAGCAATTCGCCGACCGTTCTGGCGCGGCGGTTACCAAGATGGTCGATATCATCGACAAATCCGGAACCGTTTCTCAGTCCGATTAAATAGCCGATGATACTCAAAAAATCTTTAAGGTCGAGAATCGTCGTTTCAAGAGGAATGTCGAGATGAAGCCGCTGATTGATCATGTAACGGCCAACTTCGCCAAGATCATATCTTTTGGTATTGAAGAAAAGTTTTTCCAGGAGGGCTTCGGCCATTTCCATTGTCGGGGGTTCACCCGGACGAAGAAGTGAATAAATCTTGGCCAGGGCTTCCTCCCTGTTTTTGGCCGGGTCTTTCTTTATAGTATTAATTATCACCAGAGCGTCGCGCTGATTTTCTTTCTGAATGACCTTGATCTTTTTTATCTTCTGTTCTTTGAGAGCATCAAGAATTTTTGTTGTCAGGGTATCAGCGGCGCTGATAAGCACCTCGCCGGTTTCCTTATCGATGACCGATTCGGCCGCCACCACTTCCGCCACCTCTTCTTCATTAATAGAGGAAACATCGACAGAGACCACTTTATAAAAGGACTTAATCAATTCCTCATCGGTAGAAAATGCGATGGCCCGAAGTAATGTGGTCACCGGAATCTTACGACGGGAATCGATATGGACATGCATGATATCATTGACATCGATAATGAATTCCAGCCAGCTGCCACGGTACGGAATAATCCTTGCGGAATAGAGAAGTTTGCCGTTGGGATGCTGCTGCTCATCGAAAAATACCCCGGGAGAACGGTGCAGCTGCGAAACGATGACCCTTTCCGCGCCGTTTATAATAAACGTCCCCCATTGAGTGATAATCGGCAGTTCACCGAGATAGACATCCTGCTCGATGATATCCTTGACTTCCTTCTGTTCTGCTTCGCCCTGAAAAGCGATTAATCTCAGGGTGGCCCGAAGGGGGGACGCATAGGTCATATTTCTTTCGCGACACTCATCGACCGAATACCGGGGAGTCCCGAGCGTATAACGTACAAATTCAAGCG
>QNAH01000137.1 GCA_003641425.1 Candidatus Zixiibacteriota bacterium | reverse complement strand
CGCCGAGTCCTCCGGCAAAACCGAATGTCAATCTCACCCAGCTTCACAATGAAATCATTTTAACCTGGGATAATACTTCGGAGATCAATCCGGGCGACTTCGAATTCGAAGGATATTCTGTCTGGCAGGGTGTATCGGCATCCGGGCCGTGGACCCTTCTGAAAACCTTTGACGTCATCAATGATCGTGATGTTGCGCTGGTGGATAGTTTGACCGATCTCGAGACCGGTCTGGTCATTCCCGACATCAAGCGTTCTTTGTCGAATTCAGGTTTGACGTATGCATACACAATTGACAAGGATGCTCTTCTGAGTGAAGATCTGAAAGACATCACCACGTATTTCTTCCGTGTGACGGCATTTTCATTTGGATATGAATTTAACGGCAAGCCGGTTCCTAATCAGGACCGTTTCTTAGAGAGCCAAACCGTTGTGGTGGCTCAGCCGCAAGCGCCAATGGCCGGTCTCAATTTCGGGGCGGACGGCAACGAGATCCTGAGTGTCAATCATGTTGCCGGTGTGTCCGACGGTATTGTCGATCCGATTGTAACCGATCCGTTTGCGTTGACAGGAGATTCATACCGGGTTGATTTGGGATATGATACCGTCATCACGGACATTTCGGATACTCTCTGGATTGTTGACACCACGACACTGACCGACACCTGCGATGTCGACTGGGATCCCGATGGAGACTCGATTATAGTAACATATTGTATCCAGATTGATTCCTCGATAGACGAAGTCCATGATTATCAGGATATCGTGATCAGCACTTTCTGGAATTTCCATAACCTGACGAAGGATACGACTTATGTCAGTCGTAACTTCAATCTGTCGTATGACGACAATTACCAGGTTTATGATGGTTTCTGGTTGAAGGTCTCTGGTCCGCCTCTGGAAGGTAAGGACTGGGATTACACCAGTGCCGATCCTCCGAATCTCAGCCCCGTGGCTGTTGACGAACAGGATTATGAAGGCGGACGCTGGGTAACCGGCGGTCAGCACGGCGGTGAACTATTCTTTGGCGGCGTTTTCATGGAACCCAATTTCTGGGGCCTGACTTCGCTGGCGCCGGATGAATATCCAATCGTCGAGGTTCGTTTCCGCCCGATGGCATCGTACACAGATCTCAACGGCGACGGTGTTTACACAATCGGTGAGCCATATGAAGTGGACGATCCGGCTCAGACCCAGAATGCTTTTTCGTATTCGACCTTTGCCGGAAGCGCCTATCTGGGCTTTGTTCCGGTTCCATTGACAGCCTGGGATGTCACCGATCCGGCCAATCCGCGTCAGTTGAATGTCGTTTTCCGTGATCGTGACCAGAATGGCCAGTGGGATCTGCACAATATTGCCGATCCTCCCGATCCGCTTCTGCCCAACGATGGCGATCAGCGGTATAACTACCTCTGGATTCTCAATACCGATTATGACGCTACCGGAACCATGTATGGTGACGGTACCGGCGGAACGATCGATTTCTGGGGTTACGAAGACGGCGACGGTGTTTGGGATGCGGCCTGGACAATGTGGGTCGATGACCGTGGATCCGGCGGTATGCTTGCCGAGGAATGCACGTTCACGATGATCCCGAACTTCGTCATTACCGATGCCGATGTATTTGAATTCGATGCACCGGCGGCGACCGTAACGTATGATGAATCCCAACTGGATGCGATCAAGGCGGTCCCCAACCCGTTCTATCTGTTTGGCCCGTACGATCCGTCAATAGGTAGTTATCAGGTTTGCTTCCATCATCTGCCTGAGGCATGCACCATTGATATATATAATCTTGGTGGTGACTTGATCAGATCGATTGTGAAGGATGATCCCACAACGGCAATAGCCTGTTGGGATATTCTGACCGAGCGAGGCTTACCGGTAGCATCCGGTATATACATTTATGTTGTCGAGGCACCCGGATTCGGCACAAAGATCGGCAAAATGGCGGTCTTTGTCGAAGACGAAGTGCTTGACATTTACTAAACAAGGAGGATAAGTAAATGAAAAATAAAGTTCTTATTCTGCTGATTGTTCTCCTTGTAGTAAGCCTTAGCTTGGCTTATGCGGAGAACGCGCCGCGCATAGGCACCGCAGGCGCTCAGGAGTTGCGAATCCCGATTGGGTCTCGCGGAACGGCAATGGGCGGTGCTATAATTGCTGATGTTTCAGGTCTGGAATCCATCTACTGGAATCCGGCCGGTCTGGCATCCCTGTCCGGCACTGAAGTGATGTTCAGCCATCTGCCTTATATTGCTGATATCAACGTCAATTTTGTCGGAGCGGCTACCAACATCACTGATTTCGGTACCCTTGCCGTGGGCGCCAAGATCGTCTCGATCGGTGATATCGAGGAAACCACCAATTACTTCCCGGATGGGACCGGTCGTATTTTCAATCCGACCCTTTCCGTCCTGACTCTGACCTATGCCAGAGAGTTGACTTATCGGGTTTCCTTCGGTCTGACCGGTTCGTTCATACATGAGGATATTTTCGAAGTCAAGGCGACCGGTGTCGCTTTTGATGTCGGCTTTATGTATGACCCGGGCTGGCGCGGCCTCAAGGTCGGTATGGCTATCAAAAACTATGGCCCTGAGATGAGTTTCAGCGGCAATGGTTTTTATCAGAGCCTTGACAACCGGCCGGCAGAGCCGATTGCGGCCACATTCGATCTGCCGAGTTCATTCAATATTGGAGTTTCTTATAATTTCTTCGAGAATGAAAGAAATCTGGCTATGATGTCGGGTAATTTCATGTCCAATAACTATTCGAATGACCTCTGGCAGGGCGGCCTTGAATACGTATTTGACGGCAGATACTCACTCCGGGGCGGATATAATTACTCCGACCAGAATGATTATCTGTATGGATTTTCTTTCGGTGCCGGCATGTTGCTGAATGTTGCCGGAACCGATGTCACACTTGAATATTCCTGGACTGAGACGGAAACATTCGACGCCAATCAGTACTTTACGGCTAAAATCAACTTCTAACTCCTTGTGCGTTAGTGACGGCCGGGTGATCATTTAATGATTGCCCGGTCATTTTTTTATTGATTAAATGTCGGTCGGGGTACTTATTGGCAATATATGAAATATGGTATTATAGTCAGAAACTGTTGCGATTTGCGCGCCGGGCCATTGTTCCGCTCGGAGCGGAAAAGCCAGCTTCTGTTTAATGAAACGGTGGTTGTCGGGGCCGTAAGGAATAGTTATACAAGGATCATTCAACATGATGGATATTCCGGATGGGTGGATTCCCGGGCGTTGTCGGTTATTTCCAGAAGAAATTTCCTGAGGCTTAAAAAGGCAGACAATTATATAGTCTGCAAAAAAACGGCTCGTATAACGCCTGAAGGCGACGGCAATAGGAGTAATTGCCCGTCGTTTATATTTTATGGCACTCGACTGGAAGTAATAAAGAAATCGGGCCAATATGCTGTTTTCATGTTGCCGGATGGCCGCCCGGCCAAAGTCTCATACAATCAGATAGCCAGGCTATCCAAAAGCAGTATGGTTTCGATAGGGGCTGGTGTTGTGGTCCGAGAGGCGCGTAAATTTCTCGGGATACCGTACCTCTGGGGTGGAATTACCCCATTTGGATTTGATTGTTCCGGTTTGGTCCAATCGATTTTTGGGCGTTTTGGTATAGATCTTCCGCGCGACAGCAGAGACCAGCGCCGGGCGGGTTTGAAGATAAGCAGGGCCGAAGTGCGCGGCGGAGATTTACTCTTTTTTGAGGGACATGTGGCTGTTGCCATTGACAAATATCGTATCATTCATTCATCTCTCGGCGAGGGCGGAGTAACCGAAAGCACGCTTAATCCTGACGCGATCAATTACCGCCATGATCTGGTGGAGTCATATATCACGGCCAGGAGGGTGATACCATAAAAATCGGTGTTTTTGCGATTAAGTCACCGTTGAAAAAAACCTTCAGGGTGTCCGCCGGTTTAGCCGAATTTAAAAAGAACTTTTTTATCTCAATCGATGATATAGTGTTCGGTGAAGCGGCCGGATCGGTATTCTACGGCCCGGGCGAGGATGAGATCCTGTCCGATCTGGAAAAAGCGCGTTATTTCCTGGAGGGGGCCGATTTGAAATCGGTCGGTATTTTCGAGGAGATCGAAAAGCTCGATATTAACCGGGTCTCGAAGGCTGCAGTGTCCGGGCTCGCTCTAAATTATATATCCCGCATTGAATCAGTTTATCCCTGGCAAATTATGCATCTGGATGAACCATCCCGAATACGAACCTCATTTACTGTCAGTCTCGATGATCCCGATGAGATGTATGCGCAAATCAAAACCTCACCATATCCTCTTATTAAAGTAAAACTGGGTGGTGATGGTGACGAACATCTGGTGGAGAAGTTGACCAATATAAGCGGCAAATTGTTTCGTGTCGATGCCAACGGCGGCTGGACACCGGAAACGGCTGAAAAGATGGTGCATTATCTCGATCGTCTCGATATGGAGCTTGTCGAGCAGCCGACAGGGCTTGATTATATAAATGAATGGAAATATATCAAGGGCAGATCAAAGATCAATTTTATAATCGACGAGGGATTGCACACGATCGATGATTACCGGCAATACAGTGATTATATCGACGGCGTCAATATAAAGATGGCAAAGACCGGAGGAATTTTGCCTGCTATAAAAATCGCCGAGCAGGCCCGGCGTGATAAGTTAAAGGTGATGCTGGGATGTATGGTGGAATCATCGGTGGCGCTTTCTCAGGCGGTTTATATGGCTTCTCTGGCGAAATATTACGATTTCGACGGCCCTTTGCTTCTGAAAGACAGGATCGCCGACGGCATAGATTTTAATCTTGAAAAGATTTCTGTCGATGAAGATATTATTGGCGGGCCGAGAGTAAAAAAGGAATTTCTGGATGTTGCGAATTATTAATATAGGCCTGATTCTTATACTGAGTTTCGGTACTGCGGTTGCGGATTCTTTTGATCCGTTCCCGATCGATATTATTTATCCCAAGCCGTTCGCGACTATCGGCTCGGTCGATTCGACCTTTATATTCGGTTCGGTTTCACCGGATAGAGTGGCGAGACTTGAGATAAATGGGCAAAATATTTCTATTCATGAGGAAGGCGGCTTCATTGCATTCTTGCCGATTGAGCCCGGCGCCTTTGAATTTGATATAATGGCCATCTCGCATACATCTGATACGATTTTCTTAGACTGGCCGATTTATGTTCCGGTTCCAGGGAAATCATTCGCTTATGACAGCCTGTTTATAATTGACAAAAACGATTTTTACGGCAACCTCTCGCTGACAGAAGGGGATATGCTGACATTGACCATTCAGGCTACCCCCGGATGCAAAGCGTATTTTTCAATCCCCGGATATGCCGATTCGGTTCCGATGGCGGAGATGCCGCCCCGGATTCAGCCGTATTGGGGTGAAGCGGTATTCGGTACCGGGGCAGTGCCCGACTCGATGAAAATACGCGGATTCTACAGCGGTTTCATTAACATCGATTACAGGAAACTCACGGATTCCACCCGGGTCATTTATAATTTAAAGGCTCCAAATAAAGACGAGGTCCTTTCCCGAATATTGAAAGAACCGGTCGAGTTTATCGATTTTGAACTATTGAAACTTCTGAATATAAAGGGGCAGAAATATGAAAGCCTGTCGCGGGTCTATTTAAAGATCAACAGCGATGATTTCCCCCGGACATTACGCTTTAAAGATTCAGTGCAGATTGTCCGTGTCGGCCCTATGAAGGGGTATTTATCAATATTTCAACCCGAGGGTGTTCAGGCGGTGGCCGTGGGCAGGGAAGGGCCGTGGATTAAATTAAGGCTGTCCCCAGACCAGTCAGGTTGGGTCAATGAAAGCTCAATCGAATTTCTTGATGCCGGATGGCCGCCACCCAGGTCATATTTGAAGGTTGTTCGATGCAAATCGGAATCCGATCGACTGCTTATTGAAATGCCCTTATCGGCAAGGCATGTTTATCGTGTCGAGGAGGAAGACCAGCGAACCTTGCGACTTCTAATCTATGGAGTAACCTCCGATACCGACTGGATCAGATATGATTTCAATGATGATAATTTGAGACTGGCACAATGGTCACAAATAGAACCGGAGGTGTATTGTTTAAAGTTATGCTTTAACAAACCGATATGGGGTTATGATACTTATTATGTCGGGAATACATTAAAGTTGCAGATTAATAAGGCGCCGCAAGATATTGATAAAATGAGAGATAAAAAAATCGTAATAGATCCGGGGCACTCTCCCGATCCGGGCGCCATCGGACCGACCGGACTTAAGGAATCGAAAGCCAATCTGGATATTGCGCTGGCCTTGAGAAAGGAGCTTGAGAAAAAAGGTGTCGAAGTGATCATGACGCGCGAAGACATGTCGGATCTTCCGTTATACGACCGGCCCAAAATCGCCCGTGCCGCCGATGCCGATCTTTTTATTTCTATTCATAATAACGCTCTGCCCGACGGTGTAAATCCATTTGAAAACAATGGTGTTTCGACATATTATTATCACCCCCATTCTATCGAACTGGCCCGCTCGATACAGTCGGAATTACTCAAGGGGACTGATTTGAACGATTACGGTTTATATCACGGCAATCTGGCGGTAAACAGACCAACTCAATATCCGGCGGTTCTGGTCGAATGTGCCTTTATTATATTGCCGGAACATGAGGCCATGCTGAAAACCGAGAAATTTCAGAAAAAGGTGGCCAGATCGATTCGAAAAGGAATTGAAAAATTTCTAAAGGAGTACGATCGTGAATGAACCGGTTAAGGTGAAAAAACTGCTCTGGCTGATTTATATCTCCCTGGTTTTGGCAGGTCTGCTTTTGATCGGCAACGCCCTTGAAGTCAGATTTTTTACAAAGCTTACCGCTCGATTGGGAATAGCTGTTATTTTTTCCGCTTTTGCCTTGCTGGTCGGCAAGGATCGTCCGGCCGGAATAATCGCCACGGCTATTATATGGATCGCCGTGTTGATAACATTCTTTAACTGATCAGCCCCATGTAGCTTATTTTCAATAATTAACTATATTTATATAATGAATCAGGGATTGGATCATATTCAGCTTGATTACGGGCGGGATAGTATCGAGATCACTCTCGACCGATCGATTGCCGATTGGGATATAATCGAGCCGCGATACAGCCCGGCGCTTAAGTCATTTTCAGAGACCTTTACGGCTTCTGTAACAAAACCTGTAGGATGCCGGCCGCTCGATGAACTTGTTGTGCCCTCAGATGACGTGGTTATTGTGACCGCTGACGGTACCCGTCCGGTACCAAACAGGCTTATCATTCCCGCCATAATAGACCACTGCAAATTAAAGTCTGAAAATGTG
>QNAH01000136.1 GCA_003641425.1 Candidatus Zixiibacteriota bacterium | reverse complement strand
GCAATTGCCAAGACCCTGTCTAAGATTGAATTGTACCGCAAATGGCTTGACAGCCAGATCGGAAAACACCAGCAACTCCAGATAGATAAAGGCCGCGTTGAAAAATTGATCGAAAATGCCCTCAGCGGCGGTCAAAACAGCATTGTCGGAGAACAGGCCTTGGAACTGCTGAATCTCTATGGTATTCCGGTTACTCAAAATGTTGTTGCGCATACCGAAAAAGAGGCGTTGACGGCGGCTGAAAAAATCGGCTATCCGGTTGTTCTTAAGGTCAACACGCCGGTTATCCTGCATAAAACCGAGTTCGGAGCGGTCAAAGTGGATTTGCGTACACCCAAAGAAGTCAAAACAGCCTTTAATGATCTTAAGAAAAAAGTGACCGCTATTGCTAAAAGGGGAAAAAAGGAACGATTTTCGGTGTTTGTCCAGGAAATGCTCTCGGGAGGAATCGAGACTGTCATCGGGATGTCCACAGATCAGGCCTTCGGCCCGTTGATAATGTTCGGGCTGGGCGGAATCTATGTGGAAATCTTGAAGGATGTCGCCTTCCGTATCAATCCACTCAGCGATACCGATGTCGAAGAAATGATCGGCGGCTTGAAATCATACCCGCTTTTAACCGGATTCCGGGGATCTGAATCAGTCGATCTGGCGATCCTTAAAGAGTCGCTGTTGAGATTATCCCAGCTCGTTTCAGATTTCGATATGATAACTGAAATCGATATTAATCCCTTTATTGCTTGCAAAAAAAAGGGTAGTTCAAAGGCGGTCGATGCCCGTTTTATTATCGGTACCCGCTGATCCCGCGTTTGAAATTATAGTTTTTTATTGAGTTGCTCTGCGGCATAAACTATATTGCATAACTTGAATCCGGCCAAAACCGGAAATTCTGAATATGACGAAAATCAAATTTCGATAAGATGAGGTCTATGATGAGGTTGGAATTAAAATCAATCGGGTACTGGTCATTGATAAAAATTTCTTTTGTCGTCAATCTGGTGATCGGATTTGTGATCGGTCTGGTTTATGCCATCTTTATGGGTGCGTTCCTTGGCCTGGCGGGAAATATGTCCGACCTGACCGGAATGCCGATGATGGATGAGGCGATGCCTCCCTTTGGTATCCTGATGGTTATTATGCCGCTCTTTTTTGCTTTTTTTGGTGCGGTGTTTAATACCATTTTGTTTTTGATTACAGCATTTGTCTATAACCTTACAGCCCGCCTGGCCGGAGGATTGGAATTCAATCTGGAAGAGATTAAACAGGAGCCGACAGGTTATGTGCCCCCTCCGGGATACACTCAGCCCGTCACTCAACCTCCGCCGCCGCCACCTCCACCACCTCCGGTCGAACCGCTTCCGCCCGATGTGCCGCCGCCTTCCAATGACACCGATGACGATAAAGTATAACTTTAATATTTATATGTAAGAGGTTAGAAAATAATATAGTATGGCATCTGATAAAATACGAGTAAGAATTGCGCCTTCGCCCACTGGATACCTGCATGTGGGAACTGCAAGAACCGCCATATTCAATTGGCTGTTTGCACGTGCTAATAATGGTCAGTTTATTGTCCGTATCGAAGATACCG
Source organism: Candidatus Zixiibacteriota bacterium (assembly GCA_003641425.1). GTDB lineage: Bacteria > Zixibacteria > MSB-5A5 > GN15 > PGXB01 > PGXB01. Next base: position 5,780 of record QNAH01000136.1, on the reverse strand, counting down.
ATGCCGAGCGGTCGCGTTCCGACTTGATCGAACCGATTCTGGACGCCCTTAAATGGCTTGGAATGGACTGGGATGAGCCGCCTTATTTTCAATCGCAACGCATGGATCACTATAATCCTTACGTCGATAAATTGCTCGAAGCCGGCCATGCCTATCGTTGCTTCTGCACGCCGGAAGAACTCGAGCAAAGAAGAAAAGAAGCAATGGCCGCAAAGCAATCCCCGAGTTATAATAAAAAATGCCGGCATTTGTCCCCGCAGGAAATCGAGGATAATCTTAAAAAGGGAATGCCTTTCGCCGTAAGACTGGCTATCCCGGAGGGCGAAACATCCTACGATGATCTGGTCTCCGGAACCGTAACCAAACAGAATGTTGAAATCGAGGATTTCGTGATTCTCCGAAAAGACGGCCGCGCCGTTTACAATATGGCTGTCGTTGTGGATGATCACGAAATGGGCATTACCCATGTCATCCGCGGCAATGATCATATCAGCAATACCTTCAAACAAATACATATTTACCGTGCTCTCGGCCTCGAGATTCCGAAATTCGCCCACGTCCCTCTGATTCTCCGCCCCGATAAAAGAAAAGTCTCCAAACGGCTTGGCGATAAGGACGTTGCTGAATACGGTCGGGATGGAATCCTCCCCGAGGCGTTGTTTAACTTTCTCTGTCTTCTTGGATGGTCGCCCAAGGATGATCGTGAATACCTGCCGCGCAAAGAATTGATCAGAATTTTCACCCTTGATAATGTCAATAAGTCCAATCCGATTTTCAACGAAGAAAAATTGCTGGCTCTGAATGCCGAATACATACGCAAAATGACCGACCATGATCTCGCGGTGATCGTGGCCCCGATGCTGGTCGAGGCCGGTTACACCACCAAATACTGGCTGGAAACACGGTGGGATTACCTTCGAAAAATAATCAGCTTGCTTAAGGAACGTTGTCGCCGCATGTCCGACTTTGTGAAAATGAGTGGATACTTTTTCTTTTCCGATTTCGACTACGATCCCGAGGCGGCCCGGAAACGACTGACCCCCGAGGGAAAAGAATATTTGATGAAACTCCTTGATAAATTCGAAGGTATTGATAAATTTACCAAAGCTGACCTGGAATCAGGGCTGAACGATGTCGCGGAAAAACTCGATGCCGGAAAAGGCAAATTGATACACCCGACCCGCGTGGCGGTTTCCGGGACATCTAAAGGCCCCGGGTTGTATGATATTCTTGAGACCATCGGCAAAGACGAAACGCTTAAACGAATGAAAAGGGCTATAAAATATATAGATGATCAGGAGGGTTGAGTCATGGATGCCAGACAGAAATTGGAAAAGGAAATTGAGGCCCTGGAAAAAAGACTTGAAAAGGATCATTTTGGCGGATTGATTAACAAGGACCAGCGCAGAAAAAACGAAAACCGCCTTAATAAGCTAAGAAAAGAGCTGGAAAAACTGAAAAAAGAAGAGAAATAAAACTGATGCGGGTATTTGATCAACCGATCCTGTCCCGCTGGTATTATCCGGGGAGATTAACGGATGAGCGAAGATATTCTTAAGGACAAAGCGCTGTTGCTGAAAAGCGCCATTAAAAGCGAGATCGACGGTTTCACCTTTTACGATCTTCTGTCCAGGCGTACCGAAAACGCCGATGCCAAAAGGAGACTTGAAAACCTGAGAAACGACGAGGCCCGGCATCGCGCGACACTCATGGATATCTATAAAAAAGTGGTCGGCGGCGAGATCGGCGCACTACCGGAAGAGGGTGTCGGTCCCCTGCAAAAAGCATTTGCCGATGGAAAACTGAAAAAATTCAATTCGGAAATCGAATATATCAATCTGGCCATAGATGCCGAACTGGAGGCGGTTAAATTTTATAAAGAAGGTGCCGATGTCATCGAGGATAAAGGCTTCAAAAAGATCATGATCGAAATGGCCGAAGAGGAGCACGGCCATTATGAGATTCTAATGGCTGAACGAGAGGCCCTCTCAGGAAATTACTTCTGGTTCTCGTCAGACGGCACATCGCCGATGGAAGATTGATATACGGGAGGGTGCGATTATGAAATGGGTATGTGAAGTGTGCGGATATGTCCATGACGACGACGAAGCCCCGGAAGTCTGTCCGGTATGCGGCGCTCCCGGTGATAAATTCGCCAAAGTGGAAGAATAGCATAAATGACTTTCGCGTTCAAAAAAAATCCAAAAAAACTGCAGGTCGGAAGCAAGGCGCCCGAATTCGCCCTGCCGTCACATCTGGGCGGCAGGATCAGGCTGTCCGATTTCAAAGGCAAAAAGAACGTCCTGCTGGCCTTTTTCCCAATGGCATGGACTACTATCTGCACCAACCAGATCCCGTCTTATGAAAAAGAACTGGAGCGCTTCGAAAGAAACAATGCTCAGGTTCTGGCGGTCTCCGTCGATTCGATCCCATGCCTCCAGAACTGGCAGAAAACGCTCGGCGGCATCACCTACCATCTGCTGTCGGACAGCTCTCCCCATGGCGAGGTCAGCCGCAAATACCGCGTCCTGACCGCTTCCGATTACAGCGACCGTGTCCTTTTCCTCATCGACAAACAGGGCATCATCCGCTACATCGAGCAGATCGGGGTCAAAAACCTCCCTGACAACCGGCATGTCTTTGACCAGCTTCATCAGATACAGCACAGCTAAAATCATATTTACCTGTTGTCCTTCAAAATAATCAATATTGTCAATCCCCGCCTGCAGGTATATGGTTTGCCCTCGGTGGCGGCACCCCGCTTTCGGCCATATGGCCTCGGACAGGGGGACCTACCAAAATCCTTCGAAGTGATATCTTGAGGGATGGAAGATTTGCAATTTTTACATCGATTTTATAAGCAGTTTTTATAGAGGTTTTATAACGATTTTCGGGCAAAATGGGCAAAATCGGGTGAAAATTTCGTTGGACTATGATAGCCGTCATGGTGTTACAGACATTCGGTTTTGTTTTGTCGTCTGCGCGCATTTGAACATCACATTTTTTCCGCATGATTTTGTGTCAATATGTGTCATCGCCTTTTTTGGTGCCTTTTTTGTCGGGGGCGAGGGTGTATCCGAGGGCTCCCGGTTTCTTGAGGCGCATGAGCATCCGGTAGGCACGAAGTAACTGGACATCAAGGTGGGTCTGGTAGCCGACGATCCTGTCGCCGTAATCGCTGGTGGGAATCATGTCGAGGCGGGAGAGGATTTTTTTGATGAAGGCGCTGATCTCGGTGTCGTTTTCGGGATCGAAGTTATCGCGGTTTTTGCCGGGGAAGTAGTCGAAGACGCTGGTATAGCGGACGCGGCTGTTGAGGTCGCCGAGGCGTTCTTCTATACGGGCGGTTTCGGCATTGACGGCTCGCCGGCGGCGCCAGATACAGTCGGCCATGATGTTGACGAGGTATTCCTGGAAGACGCCGACGGGGCGGAACTCGCATTTGAGCGAGTCCACGAGCCGGTCGAACTCTTCCTGGCTTTCATTGAGATGGGGCGATTTGATGACCATATCGCGGGCGAAGAGGCCGTGTTTGACGGCGTTTTGCGAGACGATTTTTTTGCCCTCGGGGGTTTTGGGCCCGGTGGCTTTTTGGGCGTTTTTACGATTGGAAGCGATTTGTTTTTTTGTAGCACACATGGGTACTGCTCCTTGGTTAGTGGTTCTACTAACAGGGGCAGTAGCCCGATTATCACTGATTTTGTAGAGAAATTGTCTTGGGGGACGGAATTTTGTAATATTTGGCATTTTGCCATTGTTTGCATTGTCAGAAACCCGGAGCAGAGCTCCGGGGCCACTCCGGACCTTATTATTTGAAATCTCGAGATTTTTCTTCCAAATATATGTCTTGCCGTTGTTTCATTTCTTCCATTAGAGGCTCAGCAGATACTACCATTCTTTGAATGATAATTGAATCATTTTTATTGTGCTTGGACATAAATGAGCGTCTTACCAGATCACTTAGTTTATTATAATGGTATCGCGCTTGAGAATAACCGTATACCCCGTCATTCTCGTGGTAGTATTTTATCTTTTCAGAGTGAAGCCGTGCCTCATTTAGATATCTGCTCAATTAAGTACTCCCCTTATAAAACACTATAGCAACATATAAACCGGACTCAAAATTGGGGAAAAGATAAGGGCCGCGCCAGGCCGATTATTCGTCATCCTTAAAAATCTTTGTAAAAGGCCAACCCAAAACACGAAGACGTTCCTTGCCAATAATAAACCAACCTAAGCCCAATCCAAGAGGTATTGATAACGCGGGTATAAACAATAAATTGCCTACTCTTTGTAAAATATTACTGCCATCACCATATTCATTAGCTAGCCAAAGGCCAAAGGCCAAAAGAATTAAAAAGAAAATAAAACACATGGCGAGTCTTTTAAAAGCAGATGTCCGAGTTTTTTTACTCTTATCTTCTTTTTTGCGGTCCTTAATTTCCTTTTGAAGTGAGTTGATCTGTTGTGTCAGTATTTCTTTTTCTGATTCCAGTTTTTCCAATTCACCCTTATATTTGGCATTAGGATCAGAAAAAAACTTGTTTATCATATGTGCAATTTTTTCACGATCAAGGGGGTTGGATGGATTCAACTCGGAGGCGTGAACTCTAAGATATTTTATACACTCTTCCACATCTGCTGATGGCAGATCCTTACACGACCATTCCACAGATGCAAGATAAAGGAAATCACGAGTTTCAAAAAATCTTTCATTCGGTAATAGTTGATATTTTACGGCTCTCGCAAAAATCTCGGCAGCGGATGACTCTTGCTCCTTATCAATAGCAATAGGAGAAAGCCAATGAAGTAATGCATCCAGTGTAATAACCAATGGTTTATTGTTTGAAGAATCGCCAATTTGTGGAGGAAAAGAGGTATCAAGGGTAACAAACCATGAATTATCACACTCTTCATTACGCACAGTCATTATCCATCGCAATAGTAGGGCATCATGTCTTGCAGCATTTTTACTTTTTTTCTGCCTACGTCTCTTGTAGTATTCTTTTTTTAATGTATCTGTCAACGATTGTGTATGCCTATTATTTTTTTCAGTATCAAACCACTTGTCGTCTACTCTTTCAATTTTATAAATATTTAATAGATCATCAGACGGATTTTCAAAATTAGAAAATACTTCATCAACATCGACGGTTCCTTTGGTATGCAGTTCATCTAAATACAATCTTATAAAAACGCCCTTTGCCTTTTTTGCGGTTTTATCTGGAATTTTATTAATAATGGTCGGAATATGTTTTTTCATTGATAAGACAACATTGTCCAACTCATCAAGTGTTATTTGACAGACTCTCAGGCTTGCACCCAATCGTTGACAGGCGGTACAAATTGTATTAAAGCTATGATGATGTCTTGCTGAGGGTTCCAAAGCATGAATCAAAACATTAGTATCAAGGAAAAATATAGCGCCTCCAAATGTTTCCTTGGATAATAGTTGCCCACTATCATCAAGACCAATTATATGAGCAACATAATAGTTTTGTGCCATATTCCATTTAATTTCATTATATTCTGGGTCTTCTTCGTTAAAAAAGTTTGCAATCCCTTCAGAAAATGCACTTGTGTCAATCTCTTTATACTTACCAAAGATTTTTTTTAGTGGCTCAATTATACTATGTGACTGTACTATATCCTTAGCTTGAGCGATAACGCAACAATTTTTCTGTAAAAAGGGTTTTGGGTCATTCTGACTCCATGTTGAGATAGATTCTATTAGTCTCCCATTCTTCGCTGATTTCCATGACAATGGCCGTGACCAATCG
>QNAH01000135.1 GCA_003641425.1 Candidatus Zixiibacteriota bacterium | reverse complement strand
TCCGGCTGACATATAAAAGACCCTTGATATTGGTGTCAATCATCTCTTCCCAGTCGAGCAATTGACCTTCATGGAGCTTATCCAGACCGCGGCTGAGACCGGCGTTGTTGACGAGGATTTGGATTTTTTTCCATTTGGCGGGCAGGGAGTTTATTTTCTCCTCGACCTGTTTCTGATCGCGGACATCGAGTTCAAGAACAATTGATTCGGTTTTATACTTTTTGGCCAGGCCTTCGGCCAGTTTTTTTATTTTTGCGGAACGGCGGGCGGCCAGGATCAGTTTGGCGCCGGATTTGGCAAATATTCTGGCGCAGGAATATCCGATACCGGCCGAGGCCCCGGTGACCATGACGACTTTATTTTTGAGAGAAAACATGTTTATACCTTTGTTTTGCGGATTTAAATTTTTGTTAATTTATCGTAAAAGCGGGGCAGTGTCAAGCCGGCTGAATCGGAGTGATTTGGGAGCGAAAAGTCTGAATATTGGGAAAATTTAGAAAAATATTGGGTATTCCCCATATTTTCCTGGAGGCGGATTTATCATTGTTCGTTTTCCGAGTCCTGAACATGACATTATGTTGTTGTAATTCAAGAAGATAACAACAGGCAGTCTTAAATTTGGGCACTTCCATCGGGGGGCATGATTTCTGCAATCCTTTTCTGAAAGGATAGATAAGGTAAAGTTTAGCCCGGTCAGGGTCGATTTTTAAGTATAAGGCTGTTCAGCAGTCTTTTGTCCCGACCGGGGATGGGAGGTTGCAGGATGGCTGCGAAGAAAAAAGAAGTCTATATAATGCCCCGAAAGATTTACTGGCATTTATATAGTTTGCAGAACCTGAATAGTGAGAAGTTCATAAAGGTAGTCAACAAGGTACTGAGGAAAGAATATATGCTGATTAAGTAGATAATCAGCATTGACCGGGGAACAAAATATGCCATTTATTAGTTGACTTTGGAAAGACTTTGGCATATTTTCCGACGAAATTTTTGATTTATGGGTAACTCAGTATTTTAAAGGACGGGAAGACCGGTCTGCCATGTTTGATAAAAAGCTGTCATTTATGTTGATTCCGGGTAGCCGCGAAAAGATGCGGCAGTTCAGCATATCATATGCATTTATAATTGCCTGCGCCGCGGTGGTGGCTTTTTTATTCGTGGCCGATGTTTTCCTGACAGCGTCTTTTGTCAAATCGCAATCATCATCGGCCCAGATTGAAACACTGAAAGCCGAAAACGAACTTCTGGCCAAAAAGTATGATGAACTCAAGGGTCAGATAGAAGAGATCAACGGTATTTATGCCGACCTGGTCGAGAAAGAGATCGTCATCCGTAATATTTTCAGTCTTCCTGAAATAAGCCCCGATGAGCGTCAGCTTGGTATCGGCGGTCCGGAAAACAGTAACAGCGAAAATCTGACCCCTAGTCTGAAAAAGATGTTTGAAACCGAGGCTGATGTCGATGCACTTCTGCGTCTGGCCAGTTTTGAAAAGGAGAAATTCGCCGAAGTATATGATGTTCTGGCGGAGAAGCGTTCGATTCTCGATCACACACCTTCGATTATGCCCACCCGCGGTTACCGTACCCGTGGATTCGGGATGAAACTGGATCCGTTCACCGGGTATAAACAGTTCCATGCCGGAATCGACATCGGCAATAAAACCGGCACACCGATCTATGCCACGGCCGATGGAGTGGTGAAATTTACCGGGGTTTCGGGCGGCATGGGCAAACTTGTAAAGATCAATCATGGTTACGGTTACGAAACCCGTTACGGGCATCTCAGCAAGATCAAGGTCAAACGGGGCCAGAAGGTCCGCCGGGGTGATCTTATCGGTCTGATGGGTTCGACCGGTTATTCGACCGGCCCGCATCTTCACTATGAAGTCCTTAAAAACGGCAAGCGGGTAAATCCGCTTGAATATATCCTGAATAATTAGCCATTAATATTCACGACATTCTTATTTTTTCGCGACCATTGTCCTATTCTATTATGGATTTATTTAGTCTTTGATTGTTGCCCGATCGAGATATATGCTGTCGGCAAAAAAATAGGGCTTTTTTAGTCAACATTTCTATTATTGGAACTTTTTATCTGCTCAGGCGTAAATATAAGTGAGACCGCTGATTTGGTCGCAAAATCGAGGGCCCAACCACCTCAAGTTAAAAAAAGTATTGACCTTGCTAAATAAGAGTTGTATAATGTTACAAAGGGGTTCCAAAATCATCTTTGACACTCGACTGAATTTTTGATAATACAATTGAACCGTCAAAAGCCCGATATTTGTATTGGAATGGGACCAAAATAACGGCTCCCCGGGTATAAAAGAGGAACAAAAAAAAATAATATCTGTTTAAGGATTTATAATAGATTTAAAAGACCCACAATGTTGACTATAGCCGGGAGGCCAGCCATGAGTGCGGTTGTGATGAAGAGCAAGAGCAAAAACAATGATCTCGATGATCGGGTTGAACGAGAGACCAAAGAGATTGTAAAGAAGATCAAGGCCGGAGACCAGAGATCGTTCTCCCGCCTGGTCCGGCTTTACAAAAACCAGGTAGCGTCTCTTGCTTACAAGATGGTCGGGGATTATGACGAGGCCGCCGACATAATGCAGAATGTCTTTGTCAAGGTAAACCAGAATATCTGGCGCTTTGACGAGAAGAAGAGGTTTTACACCTGGTTGTACAGGATCACGGTGAATGCTTCCATCGATTATATGCGCAAGCATCACCGGCATCAGCACGAGTCGATCGAGAATGTCAAGGAAAAGGCTGATGAGAAAAACGACACGCCCGAGGCTTCATTCAAGAAAAGCAGGCTTCGCGAATATATCGACGAGGCCGCGGAATCGTTGAATGAGAAGCAAAGGTCGGCCTTTTTCCTTCGTGATGTTGACGGCTGCAATATTGATGATGTGGCCAATATCATGAACATGCCCGAGGCGACGGTTCGCTGGTATTTACACCGGGCAAGGACCAAGATCAAGAAAGAGTTGATGAAGAAATGCCCGCAGTTATTACTCGGGATGGGTTTCAAATAAGACAATAGCGGTTAGATCGTTTTCAAATAAAAACCGCTGATTTGTATTTTTTGCAAATCGGCGGTTTTTTAATTATCTTAAATTCCATGGAAAAATCAAAAGGACTTGAGCTGAAAATCGACGGCATGCATTGTGCCGGATGCGCCGCCGGTATCGAGAAGGGGCTGGCGAAGTTGCCGGGTGTGATTCATGCCGGGGTCAATTTCGCGATGGCCACCGCCTCGATCGAATATGAACCGGGCGTAGTAAGCGAAGAGGTTATCAGCGCCAAAATATCCGAGCTTGGCTACAGCGCCAAAAAGGCGGTGCCGCTCGAGCTATCCGATGACAGAGAATTAAGTATGGTGCGCCGGGATTTTTTGACGGCGCTGGCCTTTACGGTACCGATCATGTTTTTAAGCATGAGCGGGATGTTTCTTGAACATCCGTTATTCGGCCGCTTGGCCGGCGGTATCATATTGCTGGTCCTGACCCTACCGGTGATGTTTTATGCCGGAAGGGGAATATTTTCCGACGCCTGGAATCAGACCAGGCATTTCCGCGCCAATATGAATTCGCTGATCGCACTCGGATCGCTGGCGGCGTTTTTGTACAGCACTTACGCCGTGCTGACGCTGGCCGGTCTGGGTGAGACGGCGGTGTCGCATTTTTATTTCGAGAGCGCGGCGATGATAATCACGCTGATATTGCTCGGGAGGTTTCTCGAGACACGGGCGCGGGGAAGAGCCCGTGATGCTATCAGCGCCCTGCTGAAACTGAGGCCGGAAAAGGCCATAGCGGTGGTTGACGGGGCCGAATCGGAGATCATGGTTTCGGCTGTCAAGCCGGGAATGGTGATCGCGGTGAAACCGGGCGAGCGAATTGCCGCCGACGGTAAGATTGTTGAGGGCGAGACAGCAATTGATGAGTCGATGCTGACCGGGGAGTCGATGCCGGTCGAGAAAACAGTCGGCGATACGGTTATCGGCGGATCGGTCAATGGCAACAGCGCGTTCAGGTTCGAGGTGACCGGGGTAGGCGAGGAAAGCTTCCTGGCGGAGATAGTCCGCCTGGTATCCGAAGCGCAGGGGCGCAAGGCGCCGGTGCAGAGACTGGCCGATAAGATCGCCGGCGTATTTGTGCCGATCGTCCTTTTGATTGCGGCGGTGACTTTTGTAATCTGGTATCTGATTGATCCCAACAGCCCGATGCTTTTCAAGGCGCCGGTGGCGGTGCTGATAATAGCCTGTCCGTGCGCGCTGGGACTGGCAACGCCGACCGCTATCCTGGCCGGAACGGGCCGGGCCGCACAGCACGGTATCTATATCCGCGGAGGGGATATACTCGAGCGGACGGTCAAGACCGATTATGTGGTGTTTGACAAGACCGGGACCCTGACAATCGGGGAATTCGATGTCCCGGTGATCAAGGCGCTCGATGAGGATTACGAGACCGAGCTTCTGCAACTGGCGGCGACGGTCGAGTCGGGTTCGAGCCATCCGCTGGCCGGGGCGATCAGGCGGAAAGCCGAGGAGTTGCGAATAGGGGTCAAGACGCCAAAAAACCTGACCGAGTATCCCGGGTTCGGGTTGAAGGCGGATGTGGACGGGCGGTCGGTGCTGGTGGGCAATGTAGCGACGATGGTAAAAGAAAAGGTCGATACGACGCAGTACGACAAAGCGGCCGACGAGCAGATGGCGCTGGGCCGGACGGTTGTGTATGTGGCCACCAACGGCCGGGCGCTCGGATTTCTTGCTCTGGCCGACAAGGTCAAGGATGAGGCCGGCGAGGTGATCGACAAGGTCCGGAGGACGGGCCGTGATGTTCTGATGCTTACCGGCGACAACCACAAGACCGCCAAAGGGGTGGCCGATCAGCTTGGGATCGAGAGATTCGAGGCGGGAATCAAGCCGGACCAGAAAGCGGTCATTGTCGAGACACTGCGCCGGGCAGACCGGAATGTGATGATGGTCGGAGACGGCATTAACGATGCGCCGGCGCTGGCGGCGGCCGATATCGGGGTGGCGCTCGGGTCGGGGACCGATGTGGCGGTGGAGTCGGCTGATATTATCCTGGTGCGTGATAATCTCAGTTCCTTAGTCGAGGCGCTCGAGATATCGAGCCTGACATTCAAGACGATCAAGCAGAATCTTTTCTGGGCCTTTTTCTATAATATTACCGCCATCCCGCTGGCGGCGGGAGTATTTTACACCATGTTCGGGGTCGGGCTGTCGCCGATTATCGCGGCGGGTGCGATGGCATTCTCATCGCTGTTTGTGGTAACCAATTCGCTTCGGCTGTTAAAGTCGAAGCAGGCATAAAATAACGCGCGACAGATCCTTTGTACATCAGGGAACCTGTTCGAATCTCAAATCAATTTCTTTATAGAAACAGTAGCCGGGGTGCCCCACAGCTTGCTGTGGGTTAGTTTGAAAAGGCAGTAAACTTAATGACTGTGCGCGGCAGATGTCCACATCTGCCCGTTCTTCAATTACAATTTCTCTATCGAATCGGTACCGTTTTTCGGCCGATTTCGCCGAAAATGACGATTTTTTTCGTTGTACTATGCACGCATTCATTGAATTATAAACATTCGGTTTTGTTTTGTCGTATGCGCATGTTTCAACATCACATTTTTCCGCGCTATCAAAATCATCACCGGTTTAATAGTACTGTATTTGGGCTGTTTCATCTTCTATAAAGACCTCATATTGTCATTCCCGCGCAGGCGGGAATCTATATCAATGTGGTGTCGGGTCACTGCACCCGACACCGGCGCCGTATGTTCCTTCGTTTGACTTAGTATCTTCGACAATACGCCCCTGCGATGCCTTATTCCCATATTCCTCCTTCTATAATAGACCATGTATCTCAATCATCACTGAACCTGTAACGGTTTTGCGGTCGAGGTAATGCAAACGTCGTTGCGAGAAGCGAGCCCGAGCTACCAAGCGAGGATGAGTGACGCGGCAATCACGTTGCTTTAAACTCTCAGTTTACCTTTTGCCCAAAAGCCGCGTGATTGCCACGCGTCGATCTGCTCCGATGGCGCATCTTTCCGCTCGCAACGACATTTAATTATTATTTTGATATAAATTAGCTTAATGCCCTGTCAGATGGGGTCAGTGAAAATGAAAAAAATAGCGATTTTATGAGTTATAATTTGAGATGGCAAATTAAGTCATTGCGAGGAGCGAATCTTCGAGCGACATGGCAATCACGCCCCTATTGCCACCAATATTCCTCCCCACCAATCCCGACAAATCTTGCCATGTATCATGCACTTTATTCTTGATATTTCCTGATTATGCTTTTATTTTATAAACGTGGGTGGAACAAGACATCTTTGATCGACTACTCGGCGAGATTCCACAAATCATTAGCAAATAGAGAAGTAAGGATTTAAAGATAATTTGCCTGTAGTGATTGAATGAACGATAACAATAAATACTTTTTTGATTACTTTGAAGAACGCCTTAAATTTATACAAGAGAGATGCCTGGAAAGAATTGAAGGTCTTGTATTAATGTGTTGCTGTATTGATGCTTTTGCAGGTTACGCCTATAATCACCCAAGGGGTGAAAAATTTCCCTATTTTAAGAAGTTTATTTTAGGGTATTCCGGAGAAAAGAAAACTTGGACTAAAATTAGCCTACCGCTTTTAAAAGAATATTTCAAAAAATGTAATATGACCAAATATGCGGAATTTATAACCAAACTCGGTGTTAATGAAAAAAGTTATTTTGTAAAAGATTATAATACCGACATTAATATTGAGGAGATTGAAAGGCAAGCAGTCGGACATATTATAACACCTTTTTCAGATAATCTAAAAAATGATATATTAAACTTCGAATATGTAAAAATACTATGGAGCAAATATCGCAACTATGCAATTCATGAAATGAGATCAAATCCTGATAATGCTTCCAATATTTTTGGTCAAACGGAGTCAGTTTATTATAATCATCAGACCTTGATCAGAGAGCATGATTTTAAACAAATTGGTGAAAAGATAAATATTGGATTCCCGCAATCTTTTATATTTAAGACGGTGCAACAATGCTTTCTAAATTTCAAAAAACAGGTCGATAGGGAAAATATTTCTATAGAGTATTAATAATATAGATGCAGTATGGATTTATTACTTATAGCATAAGGGCGATCTCATTGACCACAAAGCAAAATGTCGAAATAAGGAGGTTATAATGAAAGAAGATGAAATGGCAAATTTAAGGTTTGAGTACCAAATGGCTCAGGATATGTTAAGGCATTATGATAATCTCAATTGGTTAATTGGTACAATTCTTATTGGTGGAATATTAGCCATGACGGGCCTATTAATTGGGAGTGGAATAGGTAATATTATA
>QNAH01000134.1 GCA_003641425.1 Candidatus Zixiibacteriota bacterium | reverse complement strand
TCGGCAAAAAGCCGCGGCATCGAATAATATCCGCCCTCGGGAATAGTCTTGGCTCCGTAGTGTAACATCTTCCCGCCCTCGAAAATCTTCTTTACCAGAGGGTGGGTCTTGAATTGCTGAAATTTATAATGAGGATCGTTGGTCGGGTTGGGACTGTTCAGACCTGCCGCATATCCGACCGCGGCCATGTTCCCGCCCATATTATAAATAAATCCGCCCCCGTATTCTTCGCTCGGCTGTGGCCAGCCGAAAGTATGAATTATCTCCCCATCGCGCAAGCGCCCCTCGGGAATCTCCCAAACCTCCTTAACACCGGTTAAATAAGACTGCGGATTTTTACCTTCGAACAAGCCCAGCAACTGACCGGCCTGTTTGGTCAGCGAACCGTGAACACCTTCCGCCAGGACAACCACTTTGGCCCTGAGAATCGAACCCGGCTCAAAATTGGCCCGGGGTTGACCCTCCTTGTCAAGACCAAGATCGACCGTCCTGACCCCGGTTACCCTGTCATCTTCGACCAATAGCTCAAAGCCGCCCGTTTCCGGAAAGACATTGATCTCCATCGCTTCAAGTTGCTCGGACAGCCAGGTTGTAAACTTGTTGAGAGAAATTATATAATTGCCGTCGTTTTTAAATGGACCGGGTATGAAGGGGAATTTGATCTGGGATTTCTCGTTCAAATAGTATAAAGAATCCGGACCGGCTTCCTTCTCAAAAGGAAAACCTTTATCCAGGAAATCAGGCATCAGTTCCGTAAGACCCTTCGGATCAAGAACCGCCCCTGAAAGCGAATGCGCTCCGGGATAAGAACCCTTCTCGATAATGATCATCTCCGGCATCGAAACATCTCCGCCGGAATTATTTATAAGATTGGCTAAATGATAACCGAATGAAAGCCCGGCCGGGCCGCCGCCCACGACAAGAACGTCAACTTCAAGAATTTCTCTCTCTATATCCATCCCCGCTCCTCTTGCTTAATTGTTTGACATAATTATGCCAATATAAGTAAGAGCGGGCAAAAATGGAATCAGTTTTTCAAAGTCCCGGGAATTTGCTCCCATCAAGCTTCTTTTTTTCCGGACGAATCGGAACCGTTACCGTTGCCATTTGACCTGATCTGAAGCATTTCCATAATTTTGGGAATATTCGGTCCCACTACCATCAGGCGGCCGGCAACGATGATCGGCTTTCTTATCAGATCATTATTTTCAGCCATCATCTTGTATAGCTCATCCCGGGGGGGAAGTGTATCATCAATATGATGCCTGCCAAATCCATTGGCTTCCGGATTGAGAAAATGTTTGAGATTAAAATGGCGCATCAATCTCGTAATCTCGTCCAGCCGGAGAGGTTCTTTTTTGATGTCATGAACTTTGAGCCGGACATCCTGCTTCTCCAGAAAATCCCTTACCTCTTTGCAATCAGAGTCCTCGGGATAGACGAATATGTCAACTGTCTTAAGCATTTCGCCTCCATTAACGCATAAATGTGTGCTCTAAAATGTATGACCGGGATGCATCATGCATCCTGAACATTCATATTTACTTCATGGTCGATTATTGTTTCAACCATGACTCCATCAGTGGTATAAAAATCTATTAAATGCAAACTCATTTTCATCTTGAACCATTAACTACTTAATAACCTTTGAACCGGCTCTGTTTTCCATACTTCTCAATCGCCCATCTCGTCCTTTACCGCTTCATAATATCTATGAATTACTGCGGTGTCAAAAATGTCCGTGAGGAAAAATGGCCGCGAATTAAGTAATATTACCAGAGCCTATTTTTCTAACACTTCAATAATTCCTAAAGTTCCCCCAAATTTGTAAACTCAGAAACCTGCGGGATACCCGCTAATGCTTACAAAATACGTCTTGACAGTATAAGTATCGTGATTTTTTAACAAGAAATCAATACGACAAAGTTACGAGTATAATACGTATTACTTATACGTATTATAAAGACTGAAGAAATGAACTTAAATTGACATTTTTGTTCTTTATTCCAAGCTTCTTTCTGATCATTTCGCGGTGTTTATGAACAGTTAATATCGAAACATTCAATATTTCAGAAATCTCCTTCGACATCATACCATTCTTTATCATCCTGCAAATTTCTAACTCCCTTGGAGTTAGCTGAGAATAATTATTCCGCAACTGCTCTATGAATGGAGCGGATATCGTCTTCAGGCTGCTTTCGAGATTATCGACATGTTTTTTGAGACGATCGCCGCAGTTTTCTCTAAGTCGTTGTATAGCAGGGAGTATAACTCTGTCTATATTGGCCGCAATCTGTAGTTTAAGAGCTTTTTTCTCATCCTCGATCTGGCTAAGAACCTCTCTCAGAGCTATATTTTTCGCATCCAGGGCCTCCCGTTCACTGTTTAGTTCCTCCGTGGCCTTGCGAAGCTCATTTTCGGTCCGCCTTAAATCAGTAATATCCATGTTTACCCCCATAAGACCCCTGATCCTGCCTCGGAATCGAATTGGAGCAACAACATTATAAAAATAACCCAACTTCCCGTTGACTTCATAACAGACTTCTCCACTGACGGTCTCGCCTGAAAGAGCCTTGCGATTGTTATTCGCCCAGATATTACGGATTTCCTCACTCACATTAATCTCTTCCGGCTTCTTCCCAATCAGTTCTCCCCAATGATCCTTGCAGACCGAATTTTGAATAATATAGTAACCCTCTTTATTGATGGCAAAGAAATCAAACGGCAGACTTTCAATAGTCGAGCGCATCCAGGCTTCGCTTTCTTTCAGTGCCTCCTCGGCTTGCATTCTCTCTGTGATATCACGTAAAACGGTTACCGCTCTGACAACTTTATCGCCGTCGCTAATGGGTATTTTCCGAGTCTCGGTGATATAAGTCCGGCCGCCAATCTCGTTTTTATCCACCACTACATGTGTCTCTCCGGTTTCAAAAACATACTCATATTCCTGCCGAACCTTATCCGGAAGAAAAGGATAGAACTCAAATACATTCCGGCCGATTATGTTCTGATTCAGACCGATTTTTTTATGCCAATCCAAAAGCGCCTTATTACAAAGGACTATTTTAAAATCGCGATTGATAACATGAATTGAGTCACCCATCGAGTCAATCGTAGTACGATACTGCAGCTCCGATTCGCGAAGCGCTTCTTCCATCCGCTTCCGTTCGGTAATATCGCGCGCCACGATCTGAATCGCAGGCCTGCCTTCATAAATAAATGGCGCATAAGCTGACTCGACATAGCCTAATCGGTTATCGTGCCGAAGCAGTCTCTCCTCGGCAAAATCAGTTGGATGCTCCCCCTCCAATGCCTTTTGCATATGTTCCGCCGCGACATCCCGAAAATCGGAATGTATAAAATCAAAAACACTCCTATCATAGATTTCTTCCAGGTTCCGGACGCCAAACATCTTCATCGCCGCTTTATTCATAAATTTCATCCTGCCATCCTGAATAATGCCGATCGCATCCGGCGATATTTCTGCAAGCAGGCGGAATCTTTCCTCGCTTTCACGCAGAGCATTCTGAGTCCTGACGCGTTCCGTGGCATCCCGGAAAAAGCCCACAGTGTGCTTGACACCGTCGATATATTGGACAGCCCCGACAATATCAGCATAGACAATGGTCCCGTCTTTTCTGAGACAGGGGAGATTCTCGGCCACATAATCCGGCATAGTTGAATTGCGCTCGAACTCGGCATGAATCTCCTCCAGATTTTCCCGGGGGTGAATGTCATCGATTCCCATCCCGACAAATTCTTCCTCCGAATATCCCAGAAGCCTGCAAATTGCCGGATTGGCATATTTAAATTTACGCGTTTCATAATCGGCAATGAGAATCCCTTCGCCGCTCGTTTCAAACAAAATTCGATACCGCTCACCTGATTCACGAGCCTGCTCTTCGGTGCGCTTACGCTCTATGATTTCACGTCGGAGCTGTTCATTGGCAACAATTAATTCGGATGATCGTTCATCGACCAACTCCTCGAGATGATCACGATGTTTTTGAATTTCCCTTTCGTATTTCCTGCGCTCGGTAATATCAATGACAATTCCTCGCAGCCCGACACTTTTTCCTTTTTTTATAATCGGTGTCGAGTAAATCAATGCCGGAAATGTACTCCCATCTTTTCTGACCATATCATACTCGTGGTCCTCAAAATCATTTCCAGCCAGCCTTTTGGCGATATTCCCCTTCAGTCTCTCCAAATCTTCAGGCAAAAACAGCCTGGTTATAACCAATCCGGCCGCAACATCCGCATCGGAATACCCGAATGTTTCCAAACCCTGTTTATTGGTAAAAGTCAATCGAGCCTCGGTATCCATCTCGAAAACGGTCTGCGGCAACAGATCGGTCAGCTCACGGAATTTTTTCTCGCTCTCCCTTAATGCCGCCTCCGCCTCTTTGCGATCGCTGATATCCCGAATAAATACAAGATCCGCAGGTTTGCCCTTATACCTGGTCAGACCCGCGCTGAATTCGACCTCCAGCCGCAAGCCGTCTTTACGTATGAGAGCCGTATCATAAAATGAAGGGACCGGCTCTTTGTTCATGCGCCGCCTGTAATTCTCAGCGACTCTGATGAGCTCATCAGGGTGTACATAATTGGTATATTCGCTGTCAACCATGGCTTCGACAGTATATCCAAGCAATTTTGCTAAATACGAATTTACAAATTTGATTAAGTTATTCTGGACTACGACTATTCCGTCATTGGCCTGTTCAACCAGAGTGCGATAATTTTCCTCGCTTTCACGCAGTGCAGCCTGGGCGGCATTTCTTTCGGTGATATCCTCGGTCATAATAACCACCCGATCGACCTCACCTGTCTCATTTTTCAGGGCATAGAAGTATTGCGATAACCAGAGCGGTTTTCCTGACGGATGCTTTTCGAATCTGACCTCGGGAATAAAAAGATGACCGCCGTTCTCATAAATTTCTCTGACTTTCTCTTTCCACGGCCCCAGGTAATCGTCGCGATCGTCAAACTTGAATTCTTTCCTGACCTTGTATAATTGCTTTTCTATGTCCTCGGTGCTGTGACCCCATAACCGTTTCCAGCCCGAATTGAAGCTCAATAGCTGGCCGGTACGGCTTCTGACAGAAATAGCCAGAGGCGAATTTTCGATTACCGCCCGGCTGAATTGTTCGCTCTGTCGCACGGCATCTTCGGCCAGGCGTCGTGCCGTTATATCCCGGATAAAAGAACGGGTACCGATTGTTTCCCCGCCCTTGTTCAGCGAGGATACGTCTATTTCCAAATAAATGGTCGATCCGTCTTTTCGAATACCCCTGAATTCATATCTACCCGGAGATTCTTCTCCACTGAAGCGTCTGTCGTGATAGGATTTTACTAAATCATAATCTTCGGGGTGCACCAGAGTCTTGATTGTCTGCTTTATCATTTCCTCATGCGTGTAGCCGAAGAGCTGACATAGCTTGTTATTGAAATAGGTTAACCCGCCGTCGGCATTATCGATGAGGATGGCGATATCGGCTTTTTCGACAAGGTCGCGATACCGTTGCTCGGAATCCTTAAGTGCAATTTCTGTTTTTTTTCGTTCGGTAATATCTCTTATGATAGCCTGAATTGCGACAGCCACACCATCCCTTTCTAACAGGGTCGGATAAATAGTCAGCCAGCGCAATTCGCCGGACATCCAGAATTTGATAGTTATTGGCCTTATAATTTCGCCGTGACGCGCTTTTTCCAGAAATTGTAAAAGCCGCTCAGTTTCTTCTTCGGGCAATCCCCCGAAATCAAAAATCGTTTTACCTATAGCCTGTTCCGGAGGTTCTCCCGAGATACTCTCAGACGCTCTATTGCAGTCGATTATAGTACCTTCAAAATCGACTATTAAAATGGAATCGGGCGAGGACTCGAAAAGAATCCGGTAATTTTCCTCTTTTTCACGCACGCCCTTTTCGGCATCTACTCGCTTTGTTGCATCATAGGCAACAATAAGTGCGGCAATTGTATTCCCCTCGTAATCGAGATACGGTTGCACGCTGACATCGTAATATCGCCACTGATTATTGATAAAAGTCTTAGCTTTCTCATAATAGATATCCCCGGTATCAATCACACGCCGGATATTTTCTATTTGCACATCGGCAACTTCCTTTGGAAATATGTCCCACTGAGTCAGACCCACAATATCCTCAGGTTTTTTGCCGACCATATCGGCACCGATATCATTGATAAAAAGGAGCTTGCCATCATAATCAAATACTGCCAGACTGCCCCTGACATTTTTTACCAGTAACCGAAAACGCTCCTCGGAAACCCGGAGTTTTTTCAATTCCTCTAAAAGCTGCTCTTTTGACTTCTGGCTGTCATCCATTATTGACTCTCCAATATGTAAACCGGGCACCGCCCGATAAGGACACCGGCAACACTATTTTAACAGAAATCCGCTGGTTACGCAAGCGCAATCGGAATATAGATATAATGAAGAACCTCAAAGATCGGTAAATTTAAAGCGGATCTTTCTTGAGATTGAGCTTGTTTGTTGTCGGCCGATTATCGGGATATACGACTGTCGCCTGCCCGTTCGACATTTCCTTAAGACGGGCTATAGCTCCTTCAATCAGGAAATCCGGTGTGGAAGCCCCTGCCGAAAGCCCGACCACCTCAATCTCACGGCCGTCTTTATTAAACCACTCTTCTTTAATATCATCGGCGGCATTGAACAGATGGCTGACACCGCAAATGGCCGATGATATCTGCGCCAGTCTTTTGGAGTTGGCGGACGTTCTTGAACCGACCACCAGGATCATATCGACCTGCGGAGCCAGATCCATGATGGCGACCTGGCGCTGATTGGTGGCATTGCAGATCGTATTGAATATCTCGACCTGCGGAAATTTCTTCCTGACCAGCTTTTCAAATTTGTTGAAATCGGCTACACGGGCGGTGGTCTGGGCGGTAAGCGCCAGTTTTCCTTCGATGTGATTTATCGATTTCAAAATCTCTGCTTTTGGTATAACCCTGACGCGCCCCGGAGCATGACCGACAATTCCTATTGTTTCATCATGATCGGGGTCACCGAAATGCAGGATTTGATAACCATTTTCTGCTAACTTATGGATAATTTTGTGAATGCGTATTACAAGCGGGCAGGTCGCATCGACAATCTTCAGGCCCTTTTCCCCGGCAATCCTGAAAATCTCCGGCGAAGCTCCATGTGCTGAAATAATAATGGTCCCGCTGTTTATATTATCTATCGAAGATGACTGACCAAGACCGGCCATGTCGAATTTCTTAACGATAGCATCATTATGGACTATTTCATTCAATATGGTTACCTGACCGCCTTTCCGCATGGTCTCTTCGGCAATCGAAATCGCTCTTTTTACACCCATACAGAAACCGTAATAACGGGCAATGATTATTTTTTTTAATTT
>QNAH01000133.1 GCA_003641425.1 Candidatus Zixiibacteriota bacterium | reverse complement strand
ATACCGGTGCTGATTTTTATCGGCCTCAAGTAAAGAGAGTTGTTGTTTTTTAAGTTCCTGCCAGGAGACCTCAGGAAAAAAGCTGTTATATCGCCGCCGCAGTTCACTCATGAGCAGTTGTGCATCCTGCCACTGCCGGTCGGTGAATTCGGGATTAATTACGGATAATATTTTCATCATCGCCAAGAAATAAAAGGATATACCTATATGGTGGCAATAAAAAACCGGGGCGGGCGCCCCGGTTTATACAAAAAATGTGCTGCAGCATGCTTTATTTTATCACAAAAGAAATGTCAAAAATACGCCTGCCGCCACGGCCGATCCGATCACGCCGGCCACATTCGGACCCATCGCCGGCATCAGCGGATTCACCTGTCCGTCGGTTTCATCGGAAACAAATTTCTGGACTACTCTTGCCGCCATCGGTACCGCCGAAACACCGGCCGCTCCGATACAGGGATTGATCTTATGATCATGCGGCATAAACAGGTTGAGAATTTTGGCAAAAATCAATCCTCCGGCCGTGCTGAACGCAAAAGCGACTGCCCCGAGGACAAGCACCATCAATGTTTTCCAGTTAAGGAAATACTCCGCTCCCATGGTAGCCCCGACCACCAGTCCGAGGAAAATGGTCACGATATCGACCAGCGCTCCACCGGCGGTACGTTTCAGTCGTTCGGTGACGCCGCATTCGCGAATCAGGTTGCCGAACATAAGCATCCCGATCAACGGCGCCGACGACGGTATTGCCAGCGAGGCGATGATACCGGTCACAACCGGGAACAGAATCACCGCGGTGCGCGAAACCGGTCGCGCCTGCGGCATATCGATCTGCCGTTCCTTGTGTGTCGTCAGCAGGCGGATGATGGGCGGTTGTATGATCGGAACCAGCGACATATAGCTGTATGCCGCGACTGCGATCGGTCCGAGCAGATCCGGCGCCAGCTGACTGGCGAGGAAGATCGAGGTCGGCCCGTCGGCTCCGCCGATAATCCCGATACTGGCCGCCTCACGCGGCGAAAAATCGAGCAGGTAATATGCTCCCAGAGCGGCCACAAAAATACCGAGCTGGGCCGCGGCACCCAGCAGAAAAGTCAGCGGGCGTCCCAGAAGCGGCCTGAAGTCAGTCAGGACGCCTATTCCGAGAAAGATGATGGGAGGTAGAAGCTCGGTTTTGATGCCGCTGTTGTAAATCAGGGCAATGATTCCTTCCCCGTATGATCCCATTTGCGCCAGGGGAAGATTGGCGAGGATGATACCGAAACCAATCGGTATCAACAGAAGCGGTTCGTAGTGCTTGGTTATCGCCAGGTATATGAGAATCCCGGCCACGGCAAACATTATCAGGTTGCCCCAGCTGAAATATGCGAAGCCGGATTTTGTCAGTAGTTCCAGAGCCGATTCCATAGGCCGCCCCTTATGAGATGGTTAGAATCGGTTTGGAGGCATCGATCTCATCGCCGATCTTGACATGGATGGCGGTTATCCTGCCGTCGCACGGCGCTTTAATATCATGCTTGGCCTTCATGGCTTCGACCGCCGCGACCACATGCCCCTTATTGATACTTTCTCCTTCCTTAACCAGAATATCGACAACTTCGACAAAACCGGCAAAGGTCGAAAATACCGGTGTGCCGTTGCTGGCCGCCGGGACGGGATTACCAACCGGAGCCGGCGAAGGCGAATTCGCCTCTGTGCCCGCGGGCTCGACCGTTACAGTAAAGGTCCGGGTTACGGTGCCTTCCTTGACCGTCAGGCGTGAAGTCACCGGGCCCGTTACGACCGGAGCGGCCGTGTTAACAACTGCAGTCGCAGGGGCCGGAGCCGCTTTTGGTTCGTCTTTCTTCTTGAGAGGAACATCTATTTTAGGATTACCCATCAGCAGGCGTATGCCTTCATTGAGCTCCATTTTCTTGCCGGGAACCATGGCCGCCATGACAAGGAAAATATTCTTATCGCTGACCGGCAGGCCGCGCTCTTCGAGAGCCTTTCTGGCCGGTTCGATATTCTTGGGAGCCACCTCGAGCGGATCGCCGTCAAACACCGGTAGATCGAGCTGTTCCGAAGCCGCTTTGACCACCTCAGGGTCGGAAGGCAGGGGGGTTTTTCCGAAATATCCGAGAACGGCGCGTCCGTAACCGGCATCGATTTTTTTCCATCGCCCGTACATGACATTGTTGAATGCCTGTAACCAATACTGCTGGGAACCGGGGGTAACTGATGTCCACGCGCCTCCGGCCTCGACCACAATCGGGAATTCTTCAAGCACATCACCGTATTTCTCAAGAATGCCGGCCTTGACCATCATATGCACATTGGGGCCGATGGCTCCACCCGGCATGGGGAACCCCAAAACGCGCGCATCAGCTGTTGTCGTCGTCGGATTAAAATCATAATTCGTCATCAGTTCATTGAGCATATCTTCTATTTCGGGCAGTTTGCTGACATCCATATCGAGTTCATAGCCGGTGCCCTTAAGGGCGTGATTTAGCGAGCGGGCATCGGGCTGAACAGTCCCGCTGGCCATCGGACGGACAGAAAGATCGACCCCGTCGGCACCGCCCGATATGGCGGCCATATAACACGCCACCGCCATACTTGCGGTATCATGGGTGTGCATCCAGAGCGGCATCTCGGGAGGCATGATTTTCTTCAAACCGACCGCGGCATCATAGATTGTTTTCGGATCGGTCGTTCCGCTGGCATCTTTCAGGCAAATACTGTCAATATGCATACCGCTATCAAGAAGCCGTTTCCCGATATCTATATAAAACTCGGCGGTGTGAACCTTGTCCGACTTGAACGGAAGTCCCATCAGAGCAATACAGACCTGGTGATGCATCCCGGCATCGACAATAGGTTTTCCGGTACGGATCAGATTTTCGACATCATTCATATAATCGAAATTCCTATCCCAGGTTGTGCCGTACTCTTTCATCAGTTTGGCCTGCAGTTGAAGGCCTTCAGGAGATTGGGTGGTCAGAGTGACGCCGGAGACAGAACGAGTGAGAATCTGCAGATCGACATCCGGGCCGACCGCTTCGCGGATCGCTTTCATATCTTCGAAAGGATCCTCTCCCAGATAAAAATATGGAGCTTGATAACGGGCCCCGCCCCCGAATTCGAAATGACGGATACCCAGTTCCGCCGCACGTTTCATGGCAGGCAGGAAATCATTCAAGCGTACTTTACCCCCAAAAGAACTTTGCAATCCGTCACGAAACGGCATGAACTGCACTCTGATTTTCTTGGTGGTTTTGGTAAAAATCATTTTACCTCCTCGACCTTGGTAATAATTGTTCCGGGATAGACGGCACTGACAGCGGCCGTAACGGCTGCCAGCACGGCGGCATCAATTGTTGGTTCTTTATGCGCAAAAATCGCTGCGATTAAACGCATAACTATGGCCAGTACGGCCAGCAATGTGAAAACTGCAATAAAGGCAGTTAAACATATAGATAGTAAGTCAGGTGAATGCATAATATTCCTCAAAATCCGCGGCCGGTTGATTGACCATGACTTGCCGGGCATCGTTTCAGACGCCGTTTATCTAAAAGTATTCCGTTTTTCAAAGATATAAACCCGGTTTAATCTAATACAATAAAGGTCTTCATGTCAAGAACATTCAGGGAAATCAGCGGAGAAGAACCAAACGGCCCGATAAAACAGGTTCGCGAACGCCTTCCAGATACAATCCGAGGTCATCGCCTATTGTGATAACACGACCGGAATATATATTTCCTTCTTCTAAATCATTCGTATCGGGTCTGATTTCGACCTGACGGCCGATGATAACAGACCGGGATCGATATAGTTCAATAAGTCTTCCATAATTTCCGGTCAGAAGTAATTGTATATTTTCTCCCAAGCGGATTATCAGATTACCGAAGACATTATTCAGTCCAACCGCTTCGGAATCTGAGAAAAATTGGCCGATAGAACCGGCCCGTGGGATAAAATCAGATTTTTCTATTTGCGGTACCGCTTCCACATTTAATCCGATTCCGATTGCCGCAGCCGTTATCATATCGCCTTCCGCCTGCGTAAAGGCCAGAACGCCGCCGACTTTGGCATCACCGATCAAAATGTCGTTGATCCACTTAATACCGGCATTAATATCGCCATTTTTAATCATATCTATGGTCTGCACCACCGAGACGGCGGATGTAACAGTCAGACTTACCGAAATGTGTTCAATCGGTTGTCTCGGTTCGATATAAGCCACCAGATGAATATTGCCCAAAAGGCCGGCCCAAGCCCGGCCTTTAAAGCCGTGAAACCTCTCCCCTGCCCCGGCCATAAAAAGTGAACCATCCGGTATAGGTTTATTATCCCGGCAAAACTCCGAAACCAGATCGTAGTGCGATAGGGCAGCGTGTTGTATTATAAAAAGATTGGTCCATATCGGCAGTGATTCGACTTCACAGAAATAAATATTTCCGGAACCGAATAGACGATTGAAAAGAGGATGAAATTCGGATTTGATAGATTTGGAGTCAATCAACTCAGGAGCAATCGACTTTTTTAATAACTTTTGAGCGAAATTAATATTATCGGTATATACTTTCATGTCGAAGAAATTATCAATCGTCGGCAAATAAGGCAATAGAAAAACTGATAAAAAAGGCCGGGACATAAAATCCCGGCCTTATAGTCACAAGAGTTGATTACCATTTTGCACTCTGCTGAGCATCGACAACCGCAATCGCGGCCATATCGACGATTTGATTGACATCCTGCGTACGATGCAGGACATGAACCGGTTTGGAGAAGCCCATCAGAATCGGACCGACTGCAACCAGGCCGCCAAGACGCTGAACCAGTTTGTAGGCTGTATTACCGGAGTTAAGATCAGGGAATACAAATACATTGGCCGCTTCTTTCAGTTCGGAGAAGGGGAAGTATTTCTCGATAAATTCCGGCATCAAAGCAGTATCCGCCTGCATCTCGCCTTCGACCAGGAGATCCGGATCTTTTTCGCGGATAATTTCAACAGCATGAGCCACTTTAGCTGATTCCGGGTATCTTGCCGAACCGAAATTAGAGAACGACAGCATGGCGATTTTAGGTTCGATATCGAATGCTTTGGCTACATGCGATGCGCTGATTGCGATTTCTGCCAGTTCTTCGGCATTGG
Organism: Candidatus Zixiibacteriota bacterium; assembly: GCA_003641425.1. Lineage (GTDB taxonomy): Bacteria > Zixibacteria > MSB-5A5 > GN15 > PGXB01 > PGXB01. The sequence goes on along the minus strand of QNAH01000133.1, from coordinate 2,321 downwards.
GATTTACGTTTACCGTCGTATCGGCAAACATATATACCTTATCCTTTTGAATCATAGCGAATAATCCGGAAACCCGATGGATGCCCTCATTAAGCGGAATAATCTGCAGGGCCGGACGAATAGTGGTCGGATAGGTTGAGGTAACCCCGGACAGAAGGGCATCACAATCTCCCATTTCCAGCATCATAAGTCCATAATAAGTGCGATCGCGCATGGTCCAGAGCGCCTGTTCCCTGGTTATACCGCGACGGCACCTCCTCTCATAGAACTTATTGGCGTAAACCCGACGTTTTTCGGATGCAATCGGATCGATTATTTCGATTCCATCGAGACTGATTTCGTGCTCATCAGCCGCCTTTTTTACATGTTCAGGATCGCCCAGCACGATCGGTTTGGCAATACCTTCGCTCCGGATAATATGAGCCGCGCGCAGGATGCGCCCGGAATCGCCCTCGGGAAAGACAATCCGCTTGGGATCTTTTCTCGCTTTATCGGTAACCACGCTCATGATAACGCGGCCTTTGCCGATACGGCGTTCGAGGGAGCGTTTATATTCCTCGATATCGACTTTATTCTGTGCCACCCCGGAATCCATGGCCGCCCGGGCGACAGCACCGGCCTCCCAGGTCAGGACACGATGGTCGAACGGTTTGGGGATGATATACTCACGACCGAATTTAAAGTGATCGACACCGTAGGCACGGGCGACCTCATCCGGCACATCTTCCTTGGCCAGGCTGGCCAGCGCCCTGGCGGCGGCAATCTTCATCTCGTCGTTGATCGCAGTCGCATGGACATCAAGAGCGCCGCGGAAAATAAACGGAAAACCAAGGACATTGTTGACCTGGTTGGGATAATCCGATCGGCCGGTCGCCATTATGACATCTTTACGGGCCGCAACGGCCTCGGGATATGTAATTTCAGGATCGGGATTGGCCATGGCAAAGATGATCGGATCTCTTGCCATCGATTTAACCATATCCTGTGTCACCATATCCTTGGTAGAAACGCCGACAAAAACATCAGCGCCATTCATAGCATCTTCAAGCGTATGGCAGTCGGTTTCGCGCTCAAACTCGGCTTTGTATTTATTAAGTTTATCACCGCGTCCCTTATAAATCACTCCTTTGGAATCGACCATGAGGATGTTTTCATGCTTGACACCAAGACTGCAATACAGCTTGGCGCAGGCAATGCCGGCCGCACCGGCACCGCAGAAAACGACCCTGATTTCGTCAATTTCCTTGTTGACCAGCTCGATGCCATTTATCAGCGCCGCTCCGGAGATAATAGCGGTTCCATGCTGGTCATCATGGAACACCGGAATTTTCATCGTCTTTTTAAGTGTTTCTTCGATATAAAAGCACTCCGGAGCTTTGATATCTTCAAGATTGATGCCGCCGAAAGTCGGCTCGAGAAGCTGGCAGCATTTGATGATTTCATCGGGATCCTGGGTGTCGAGTTCGATGTCAAAGACATCGACATCACCGAACCGTTTAAACAGGACTCCCTTTCCTTCCATGACGGGTTTACCGGCGGCGGCGCCGATATTTCCCAGACCCAGAACAGCGGTCCCGTTTGAGACTACCGCCACCAGGTTGCCTTTAGCAGTGTATTTATATACATCCGCCGGATTGTGGTGGATTTCCATACAGGGATCGGCCACACCCGGGGTATAGGCTAACGACAAATCAAGCTGTGTAACACAGGGTTTAGTCGGGTTCACTTCCACCTTGCCCGGCTTGCCCAGACTGTGATAATCCAGCGCTTGTTGTTTCGTAATCATACGAGTCTAGCTCCTACTTAAAACCCATAAACGTTAAGTCATCCGCTAACGGGTCATATATAATCGTTTAAATCTTATAGTCAACGGTTTTCTTGGACTTTCTCCGTCGCCTTAAAGGCCGGATGTATTTTGCCTGAAACAGCAGGATCACATGATTTTACGTCTTCTAAAATTCAAGATTTGCCATATATTAGAAACCTTTTAAAAACCGTTGCGTATCTAAAAAAAGAGAATTTAGAATTAAATCAGGGAGGCAGCCATGAAATCCAAAATCAGTCGAATCTATGTATTGACCCTTATAATGACGGGATGTCTATTAATGTCTGCGGGGAGCGCACTGGGGTATATCACCGAAACATGGGAGAAAGATTTTGATGTCAAACCGGGTGGGAATTTGTACGTCGAATCGGACCTGGGGGCAATCTACATCGAGACAAACTCCGACAACAAAGTAAAAATACAAGTCACGGCCAGAATTGATACAAGAAGTGAAAATAAGGCCAAAGACATTCTTGAAGATTTCAATATCGACTTT
>QNAH01000132.1 GCA_003641425.1 Candidatus Zixiibacteriota bacterium | reverse complement strand
GCCGTTATGTCCTTTATGCCGCACCTGGCGCGAGGCTTATCCGAGGATTCGATTTTGATGCTATATCATCGCGATGACGGTAAATATAAAGCAGTCTATTGCAGTTCGGATGATGATATAATCCGTGATATATCAATTGACAGCGGGGAAGGATCAGTCGGAAGGGCGGCGGCTCTGAAAACCGAGTCGGTTCATTTCGACACCGCCGGAGTGGCTGATATGCTTGCCAACTATCACGAGGAAAACCGCGAGCTGCTTTACAGGATTTTCGGTGAGCGCAAGATACCTTCTTTTTCGGGAAGTTATCCGGTTGTCACGGGGGAAAATATTGATTATGTCATCGATTTTTATGGGTTCGGTGAGCGTAGTTTGACAGCGAAAGAAGAACACCGACTGATGTCGCTTCTGACCGGCCTTCTGAATCTTCGAATAAATATTTTACAATCTTCCCGGCCCCGGGCAGACGTCGGGAAAATCGCTGACACGCCTATATTTACTGCAGAACAGCTTAACGAGATCAATAATGATCTTCTGGCGATTTCAGGATATTGTCAGTTAGCCTCGCAGGATCCCAATCTAACCGGGACTGTCGAGAGTTCGTTCAAGTCGATTATGGAACTGACCGAAAAAATGGCGGCCGGATTCAAATCGCTGGCATCGATTCCTGAATTGCAGGATAAATTCGGTCCCGACCGCGTCAATTTGCGCGATATCATCAGGGATGTGTTCAAGCGCAATGCCATTTCCGGTAATCTTCATATGATCGAGGGAAGAGCTTTTTCAGTCAATCTTAACCTGCAGAATATACCCGACTTGGATTTAAGGGTGAAAGATGCGGTTGCGATTATTGAGGGGATGAGTAAATCCTTTGTGAAAAGTGTCGGGGATGACGAGATTATTACCATCAGCACCTATGCCAATGATAAGTATGTCTATATCGATATTTCCCGGCACCGCGAAAAATTTCCCCCGGTTGAACCGGTTATCGGTTTCGGGATCTATGCACCGGCGCAGAATTACGAAAGCCGATTTGCTGAAACCGGTTTCCTCCGGCTTCTGTCCGAGCTGGCCGGGGAATTCGCCTATGATCGGTACAGCAAAAACGCTTCGTATTATTCTCTGCGTTTACCGATTAAAGCCACTTCCGGAATAGCTGCAAAACCGTCCGGCAAAACTCTTTCGATACTCGCTATTGACGATCAGGCCGTAATTCTTGACTTGCTGGCGGCCATGTGTCAGTCGCTTGGTTATACCATTTATACCGCCCGTGACGGTGAGGACGGTATTCGTATTTTCCAGACAAAAAAGCCGGATTTGGTCATTTCCGATCTGGCCATGCCGAATCTGTCGGGCTGGGATGTGGCTTCAAGGATCAAAGCCATATCACCGGGGACTCCGGTTATAATCATTACCGGATGGGGTGTGACGGTCGATGAGGGAAAGATGAAACAGGCCGGTGCGGATTTTCTCCTGCATAAACCGTTTCGTCTTGAACAGCTGTCCGAAATTATCACAAAAGCCGGATTTTCGCGTATTAACAGCTGATCAGCGCTATAAAAATCAGAATATAATCCGATTAATACTATATGAGTCAATTCAATCGAGATGAAATCGAGTTTGTCGATATACGCACGGTTGTCGGGCGAGATTCCGATCTTTTTGCCATGCCCGAAGCCGCGGTCAAGATTCTCCAGCTGTCCGAGAGGGACGAAGTCAATATTGAAATACTGTCCAAACTGATCAGCCGTGACCCCGCTCTTGCGGGACGCCTCCTGAAAATATCAAATTCGGTCTCGTTCGGACTGAGCCAGAGGGTCACGAATATTCATAAGGCTGTGATGGTTATGGGAATGACGGCGGTCAAATGCCTGGTGCTGTCGACGGCCATTTTTGATCCGTTCAAATTATCCAAAGAACTTAGAATAGACATCAAGGGTTTTTACGGAAATATCATTTCGGTTGCCACGACATGCCGAAAGCTTGCCGAGACCAGCGATTATAAAAATCCCGGTGATGCTTTTACCTGCGGACTGTTATATGAAATCGGGATGCTGTTTTTGATGCAGAACTATCCGGTGGAGTACAAAACAGTTCTCGACCGGGCTATGATCAGCGGTGACCTTCCGGGCGAGGAAAAGAAAGCATTCGGAATACCGCATACTGAGGTCGGCCGATTGATAGCCATGAAGTGGAGACTTCCCGAAGATTTTGTCTCTGCCATTGGTAATCATCATTCATTCGGATACCGGGATTCCCAGCAACTCGATGATATTATGAGACTGGCGGTTGCTCTCAGCCTCGATTACTCGGTGGGGCCCGAAATCGATCTCGAGGAAAAAATTGCGAAGATAAGCAGTATCTCGGCACGGCTTAATATCAATAACGCGCAACTTGACGAGATCACAGTGACGACTATCAGCGAGACGCTTGAATTTGCCCGGGCCCTGAATATCGATATTGGTGATTACGACACCGTCCTGAGCCGTGCCAATCAGGAAATATTCAAAACCTACATGTCGATTCAAAAGCTGTTCAAAGAGCGTCAGGAATTGACACGCAATATCCTTGACGAGGAACGTCAGCGGGGTATCCTGGAAGCCAAGCAGGTTGCGATTTCGACCCTGTCACACTATATCAATAATGCCGCTATGGTAATATTCGGTCAGTCGCAAGTATCAAGAATGATGATCAGCAATAAGAGCAATGAGGAAGTAGTTGCCTCGTTGCCGAGAATGCTTGATCTTATCGATGATTCAGTCAGGAAAATTGTCGCAGTTCTGGAAGAGATATCTGATATGAATATGCTTGACGATGTCGAATATTTTGATCAGTCCAAGATCATCAATATCGATGATCGGATTCGGGAACGGCTTGCAAAGATCTCCGATGTCAAGCCGGACGAATCACCGGTGGAACTGCGTCCTTCAATAAAATGATCAGATAGATCATTTTCTCCTGTAATTTCAAAAAAAATGTTGTCTCGCGGTTCAGCAGCGTTTATTCTCATATTATATATTTTAAATTGAGATTGGGATAATGAAATTATTGGATAAAGGAGTAACAATGGAACTGTTCTTTTCAGTAAGCGCACTCGAGGCGGCCGGAGGGGATGTCCTTATTAAATTTTGCCGCGAAGAAGATTATAAGAAAGATCCTGTCCTGGAAAAAATCGATGGTGTCCTGGAGAGCGGCATAAAAGATATTTATGATTCCGGAGAATTCGAAGGCAAGCTTAATCAGACCATCACGCTTCATAAAGTCCCGGGTATGACCGCAAAACGGGTTGTTCTGGCAGGTTTGGGGAAGCCGGGTAAGATCGATCATGACAGTTATCGTCAAGCGGCGGGGACACTTTCCCGGATCGCTGCGGTCAAAAACTCAAAAGCGGTATCATTTTTCCTTTCCGACGGCAGGGCTGTTAAGGCCGGATCGGCGATTATCGAGGGATTCATGCTGGGACGTTTTGAAATCCTCGACTATAAAACGGGTGATGATATCGTGAAGGATAAGCTGAAAAAGGTCGAATTTTTTGCCAAGGATCGCAAGCAAATCAATGCCCTTAAAAAGGATGTCGGCAGGGGGCAGGTAACGGCTGAGGGGGTTATCCTGGCACGCCGGCTGGCATCGTTACCCGGTAATAAGCTGTCGCCTGAGAAATTTGCCGCCGAGGCCCGGTCTTTGGCCAAAGAATATAAGATCGATTGTACCGTTCTCAACGAAAAGCAGATCAAAGCGGAAAAAATGGGCGCCCTTCTGGCCGTGGCGCAGGGATCCGCCCAGCCGCCGAGGTTTGTAATTCTCGAGTATAAAGGCGGTCGCACCTCGCAAAAGCCGGTTGTCCTTATCGGTAAAGGAATCACCTTTGATTCCGGGGGCATATCTCTTAAGCCGGTTCTTGATATGCACAAGATGAAAGGTGATATGCAGGGCGGTGCTCTGATACTGGGTACCATGGTAACGGCGGCCCGTCTCGGGTTGCGGCTCAATCTGGTCGGATTGATCCCGCTGGCCGAGAATATGCCGTCATCCAAGGCTCTGAAACCGGGCGATATTGTAACCTCGCGAAAGGGCAAAACCATCGAGATAATCAGTACCGATGCCGAGGGAAGATTGATACTCGCCGACGCCCTTGATTATGCCAATGAATTCAAACCGCAGGCTGTCGTAGATGTTGCCACCCTGACGGGAGGATCACTCCTGGTGCTGGGTTACAGCGGAGCGCCGGTGATGGGCAATGATATCAAATTTATGAAGGCAATAAAATCAGCTTCGAAAGCCACCGCTGAAAGAGTGTGGGAATTACCGCTCTGGGATGATTTCCGGGAAAGGATGAAATCCCCGATTGCCGATTTGAAGAACTCAGGCGGAAAACCGGCCAATACGGCGACCGCCGGTGCATTTCTTGAAAGTTTCATTGGTGACTGGCCGTGGGCGCATATCGATGTGGCATCTGTCGATGATGAACCGACCGGCAGACCATATATACCGGTTGGAGCATCGGGGGTCGGTCTCAGGCTTCTGGTGAAGATGCTTACTGATTGGAAATAGTAAATGGACAATAAAAAAAACCCGCTGGATGGCGGGTTTTTTTTATAGAAGATCTATGCTATTTATTTTTCGACCAGGCCGGCGCCATATTCATACCGGTTCCGGTAAGCTGTTTAAGGCCGCCGCCGGTGATATCTATAATCCAGATAACTCCGTCGGTGGTCGCAAAGGTGATCCATTTCGAATCAGGCGACCATGACAGGGGATAAGTCTGGAGATTGCGTCCGACAGTCGGTTTATAGACCAGATATTGTTCTTTGAAATCTGGAGTTGTGATATAGATGCCTTGACGGGACATGTCGGTATCGATATAGGCAATCCATTTTCCATCAGGAGACCAGGCCGGGGCCGTTGCGGCTTTCTGAATTCTAATGGAAGTCCCGATTTCACCAGGGGCAATCGATTCCTTGTTCATGGGCAGGACTGCCATGCCAACCTGGTTGATGCCTTTGAATAGAACAGCAACCATCTGATTATTGGGTCCGGGGGATGCCATCAGAACGCCGATATCGGTTTTAAGACGATCCTTTCTGAAAAACTTGATTTCGCTTCCCATGGTGTCGACTATAGCAGTCTGATAATTCGGCAGTTCCGCATTGACTTTATTGGCATTAATATCCTGGGTAAAAAGGATACCGCTACCGTCAGCCATCCATTCCGGATTACGGCCGCCCATTTCGGATGTTACCTGATACCAGAAATTGGTGTTTTTGGCCATTGCCGAATCGATATAACCGATGAAAATATCATATACCTTATGAATTCCCCCCAGATTATTGGGGCTTCGAACATCGACCTTTCCCTGTCTGGTAAAGACGAACCTTTTTCCATCTGGGGCCCATGATATTTTACCATTGGCGTTTTCGACGGTCACAGCTTTGAATTGGTTGCTTCCATCCCAATTCATAACCCAGACATCGCCGTTGCTGATATAGGCTATCTTCCCCAGCGGAACACCGATCTTGCCCGCTTTTTCAGCCGGCAGATTGGCCGCGTAACCCGACGGGGACAGGATCATCAAAAATGCAAATACACCCAATGTCACTGTAAGAACAATAATCTTCCTCAAGGCGTCTCCTTTATTATTTCTGACCTTTTTGTCAGAGAAAATACGCTAAATCACGCCGGTGTCAACCCTTATTACCACTTGAAATATCTCTTAAATTCGAATTTTCCTCTAAAACCGGAGAAATCAAGTTCAACGCGGTCATCGGGATTGGACGAATAAGAGAGGTATAATTCTTCATCAATGTCATTATACGAATGAACATCATTAAAGTTCAAATAAAGGTAACTGACATTGGCGCTGACCAGCAGGCCGAAGAAGCCGATCGGATAATCGGCGCCGACCCAGGCCGAAAAGCCGGGAGCGATGCTTTTGAGAGGATCGACATTTTCTTCAAGGACGGAGGTGCTAAGATTAAAGGAATTGGCGCCATTCCAGACTTCCCACTTGCTGAAATAGACACCGCCGCCGCCGCCAACCCGGACATTAAATCCGTTAACAATGCCCATGTTATCCGGGGGATTTAAAAGATGGTAATCAACTCCTGCGGTCAGGCCGTAAACCTGTACCTCAGAAATAAGATTAAAATCTTCCTGGGTTCCCAGTGGCGAGATGCCAAAATCATAATCGCCGGTTTTATTATCGCCCATCTTCAACCAGTAGTCAAGGCCGAGCTGGAATGAAGCATTTCTCGTAATCATCATACCCATGTTGGCAGAGATTTCTTTTGAGCGCCAGATACCGGTCATCGGATTATCAGGGCCGATATTCGCATTGGCATAATTCGAGAAAGTATTGTAATCGTTGTCATCCGACAATTTGCCGTAGGAGAACGACAGCGATCCAAAATAGATTTTGTGCTTGCGCTGTTTCTCTTTCTTTTTGAGATACCTTGAAATGATCTCGTCCTCGGTGTCGGCGAAAGCCGGAACCGCGACGGTCAATGCAAATAATGCTACCAGTACGGGAATCAGTTTTTTAAACATAGATCCTCCTTGGATGGTTAAACTGATTTACCCTGTATTTATCGGAAGGAAAGCCTTATTCTTTATTTAAATTATTATTGGTGGGGGCCTTAATGTCAAGGAATTCAAAAGGTTAACATGACAGCCAAAAAAAAGGCAGGATGAAATATCCCGCCTTTTTGCCAAAAACTGTCGCTGATTATTTGGTCGAGCGGCCGTAAATATCGCTGAAGTCCATTTCGGACAACATCTTATAATAGTTGTAGTGACGATAGGCATCAGCCTGCGCCTGCTTGATCAACTTCTCCGCTCTTTCCGGCATACTGGCTTTAAGTGTGCGGAAACGAACCTCGCCGTATGCATAATCAGCATAGCTGATCGACGGAGCCTTGCTGTCAAGCTGAAGCGGATTTTTGCCTTCTTTGGCCAATTCAGGATTGTAACGGTATAAGATCCAGTGCCCGGAATTAACAGCCTTTTTTTGCTCATCCAGACCATGGGACATATCAACCCCATGCGCAATGCAGTGAGAATAGGCGATTATAATCGACGGGCCATCATACGCCTCCGCCTCCATAAAGGCCTTGACTGCCTGGTTATGGCTGGCGCCGAGCGCAATCTGGGCAACATAGACATTACCGTAAGATATGAACATCATGCCGAGGTCTTTTTTGGGAAGAGGTCTTCCGGCCGCGGCAAATTTGGCCACCGCACCCATCGGCGATGCTTTCGACATCTGGCCGCCGGTATTGGAATATACTTCGGTATCAAGGACGAGGACATTGACGTTCCGTCCCGATGCCATAACATGATCAAGGCCGCCATAGCCGATATCATAGGCCCAACCGTCACCGCCAAAGGCCCAGACCGATTTCTTGACCAGATAATCGGAGATGTCGAGCAGGCGGGATGCTTCAGGAGTGTCCATGCCTTTTAATTTGCCGCGCAGTTTCTC
>QNAH01000131.1 GCA_003641425.1 Candidatus Zixiibacteriota bacterium | reverse complement strand
GAAGTGCGGCAAAACCGGCCGCCTTCGGCGCCACCGAGAAGAACCCGGTCACAGGTGTCGGCGCTCCCTGATAGACATCGGGGACCCACATATGAAACGGTACTGCGGCCACTTTAAAGGCGAAACCGAACAGAACCATAAATGCCCCGGGAATCAGGAAAATTTTTGCATTAAGCATTATAAAATCGAAATCAGTGACTATTCTTCTCAAGTCGGTGGTTTCGGCGGCCCCGTAAATAAGTGCGATACCATAAAGCAGGAAGGCGCTGGCAAAGGCGCCCATGATGAAATATTTCATCGATGATTCATTGGATTCCAGGTCATTTCGGGCCAGCCCCGCCAGAACATAAAGCGGCACCGACATAATCTCCAGACCGATAAAGATGACGACCAGATCGGAGCTGGATGCCATGACCATCATACCAACCGTACAGAATAACATCAGCGGATAAAACTCGAATATTTCGATACCGCGAGCGGTAAGATAACCGCGGGCCATGAGGACAGTCAGAATACCTGCTATAATAAATATGATATTGAACAGGACCGAGAAGTTATCGATCAGGACCATACCGAAGAAACCCGTCTGAGGTGAGTTCCATTGTTGTACTGCCAGGATCAGGGCGACAATAAAGCCGGCTACGGTCACGTATGCCAGTGCGGCCCGGTTCCTGATAAAGTTTCCCAATAGCAGGATCAACATACCCACCGCCAGCAGAACAATTTCCGGCGCGATCAATTTAAAATTCAATGCTGCAGAACTAATGTCCATATTTTCTCACTCTTTATATGCATCGTTTTAATGCATACTTACTCGCCCTCGATTTCCACCGTTCCCAGTTGCCGATCATCCTCATAGACAACCGGATCAGTTTTATTTTCCATTTCCGCAAGTTTGACTTTGGCCTGCTCGACACGACTCAGGATATCATTGACGGCCGGTTCCATTCTTCTCAGGAAAGGTTTGGGATAAATGCCGATCCAGAATATTAATATCACGAGCGGAATAAGAACCAGTTTTTCACGTCCGTCAAGGTCCTTCAAATTTTCATTTTCCGGTTTGGTGATCTTGCCGAAAATAACCCGCTGAAGCATCCACAACATATAACAGGCGGCGAGGATCACACCCGTAGCTCCCAGAACGGCGTAGACCTTATTGGAGGCAAATGTACCCAGAAGGATCAGGAATTCCCCGACAAACCCGTTGGTAAACGGCAGTCCGATCGATGACAGCGTAACGATCATAAAGAATGTCGAGAAAACCGGCATCGATTTGGACAATCCTCCGAAATCGGCGATCATCCTCGTATGGCGGCGCTCGTAAATCATCCCGACGATCAAGAAGAGGGCGCCGGTGCTGATACCGTGGTTAATCATCTGTATGACGGAGCCTTCCATCCCCTGGAGATTGAGGGCAAACATGCCCAGCATGACGAAACCGAGATGTGACACCGATGAGAATGCCACAAGGGATTTAACATCCCGCTGCACCATCGCCACCAAAGCGCCGTAAATTATGCCAATGATAGCCAATATCGAAATAAGCGGCACAAATTGCAGGGTGGCCTCGGGGAACATCGGGAGACAAATCCGGATAAATCCATAAGTTCCCATTTTAAGCAGAACGCCTGCAAGTATGACCGATCCGGCGGTGGGCGCCTCGACATGGGCATCAGGGAGCCATGTATGGAACGGCCAGATCGGAACCTTGATGGCAAAAGCCAGAGCAAAGGCCAGAAATATATAGGTCTGAGCGCCAAGAGGAATCGGCATCTCATACATCTTAAGCATATCGAAAGTGTATTCCCCGGTATAGCCATGGTACATGAAGAACAGGTACAGGAGAGCAACCAGCATGAGAAGCGAACCGAACATGGTGAATAAAACGAATTTGATGGCCGCATATATTTTTCTTGGACCGCCCCAGACGCCGATAATGAAATACATCGGGATCAGCATCGCTTCCCAGAAAACGTAGAAAAGGAACAGATCCAGCGATACGAAGACACCGATCATTCCTGTCTCGAGCAGGAGCATCGAGATAAAATATCCCTTGACGCCGGTCTTGATGGCATTCCATGAGGATATCATGACGATGGTCGAGAGTATGGTGGTCAACATAATAAGCAGGAGCGATATACCATCGATACCGAGGTGATAATGTATTCCGAAACCGGATACCCAGGGTATGTTGACTTCGAACTGCATCCCGCTGGCCACCGGATCGAACATCGCATACATCCAGATCGACCAGAGCAAATTGATAAAAGCTACAATAAACGAAACCGCCTTGATCGTATCATGCCTGGTTTTGGGTACGAACAGAAGCAGGATTATACCCATAAGCGGAAAGAAAGTCACTAATGTCAGTATCTGATTTTCCATATCAGCCAAATATTAAAACGATTCCCAAAATTACAATTACCCCGACCAGGAAAATAGTCGTATATGTCCTCAGTATGCCGGATTGCGCCGGCCGCAGACCAGTCGACATGTCGCCGATTATAACGGCCATGCCGTTTATAAAGCCATCTATTATAAGCACGTCAAAGATTTTCCAGAGGAATTTGGATCCGACCACAAGCGGTTGGACGATAACCGCGTTATAAAGCTCATCGACAAAATATTTGCCGTAAATGATTTTGTGCAGTCCGGAAAACCTTTGCCTGAGTTTCCCGGCGGCGGCGATATTTTTGATATAGAAATGATATGCCAGATAAATAAAGACGGCAACCAGTACCACCGAACCGACCATTAATATAAGTTCTGTGGAACCGTTATGCGCCGCTGAGGCGAGAGCATGCTCGCCTTCGACCGAATGATGAACACCTTTCATGACCGGTTCGAGGAATTTTTCGAAACGATTGTCGCCCCCGAGAATATGCGGTATCCCGACATAACCGCCGATCACTGAAAGAACCGCCAGTATCGACAGCGGCACTGTCATCACTTTGGGTGATTCATGCAGGTGTTCACGTGTATGCGAGTCCATGCGTTCTTCACCGTAGAAAGTGAGGAACACCAGTCGGAACATGTAGAAAGCGGTCATCCCGGCAGTAATCAATCCAATCAACCATATCCAGATTGAGCCGTAATCAGAGGAGAATGATTTCCAGAGAATCTCATCCTTGGAGAAGAATCCGGACAGCCCCGGAATACCGGTAATAGCCAGAGTTGCAATGAGGAATGTCCAGAATGTTATCGGCATGCGTTTTTTCAGGCCGCCCATGTAGCGCATATCCTGCTGTCCGGCCATGGCGTGTATTACCGAACCGGAGCCGAGGAACAGCAAGGCTTTGAAAAAGGCATGGGTCATAAGATGAAAAATCCCGGCCGAAAACGCGGCCACGCCGCAGGCCGTGAACATATATCCAAGTTGACTGACGGTGGAATAGGCCAGGACCCGTTTGATATCATTTTGCGCCAGGGCAATCGACCCGGCAAATATGGCTGTCGCCACACCAACAATAGCCACCACGGCCATTGTAGCCGGAGCCATCATGTACAAAACATTCGAACGCGCGATCATATAAACGCCGGCGGTAACCATGGTGGCGGCGTGAATCAATGCCGAAACCGGGGTAGGACCTTCCATGGCATCCGGGAGCCATACATACAGCGGTATCTGGGCCGACTTACCGGTTGCGCCCAGAAACATGAGTAATGTGGCCGCGGTAATCATTCCTCCTCCGACGGCAAAAACAGAATGAGCCACAGCGGGATCGAGCGCCGTTTTGAAATCGAGCGATCCGGTCTGCCAGAAAATAATGAACATTCCCAGCAGAAACCCGAAATCACCGATACGGTTGACGATAAAAGCTTTCTTACCGGCATCGGACGCCGATTTCTTCTCGAACCAGAATCCTATCAGGAGATAACTGCAGAGCCCAACACCTTCCCAGCCGACAAACATCAGCAGGTAATTATCGGCCAGCACCAGCATCAACATCGAAAATACAAACAGGTTGAGATAAGTGAAATACCGCCCATAACCGGCATCATCATGCATATAGCCGATAGAATATATGTGGATGATAAAGCTGACGCCTGATACGACCAGCACCATTACAGCCGAGAGCGGATCAAGCAGAAAGGCAACATTGACATGGAACTGTCCGGCCGGTATCCAGGTGAAGAAAACATTTTCAATAATCCGGGCCGTATCCGGCAAAGAAAGCAGATCAAAAAAGAATTTCAGTCCAAACAGGAACGACAGGCCGACCGAGGTACAGGCTATAAATGAGATCGTTTTCTTGCCCAGGCGGCCGAGTAATAGACCGTTAAGCAGAAAACCTATTAACGGGAAAAGAGGTATTAAGTAAAGCGGTTGTTCCATTTAGTCCAGTTGCCTATCTTTTCAGCAAGCTGAAATTATCAGCGTTTATTGATTCCCTGTTTCTGAATATCATAATAATTATGGCCAGCCCGACAGCCGCTTCGGCGGCGGCGACGGCAAAAACGATAAACACGAAAACATGGCCGTCAACTATATTATTCATTCTTGAAAAGGCAATAATGGCCAGATTAGCGGCATTAAGCATCAATTCGATCGACATAAGCATAATTAGCAAATTTCTTGAAATAATCACGCCGGCCGCCCCGACGGCAAACAGCATGGCGCTGAGGATCAGAAAATGACCGATCGGTATCATCAGGCATCCTCCATCTTCTCGGTTTTATCCCGTTTGGCCAACACTACCGCCCCGACAATCGCTACCAGTAATAGAATTGAGGTCAATTCAAACGGATAGAGATATTCCTTAAACAGATGCGAGGCAACCATCTCGACCGAACCGAAGTCCTCGGCAACGGCCGCGGCCTGAGTACCGATTCGTTCCGGTATTGCGACCTGCTTGAAAATGGCCACCATCTCGGCAAAGAGAATAACCGTGATTGCAATCTTGCTGGCGCGTCCCATGCGGGATTGTTTTCCGCCGAAATGTTCTCCTCGAAGGTTGAGAAGCATGATTACGAACAGGAAGAGTACCAAAATCGCACCGGTATATATGATGATCAGCAAAGCGCCGACAAAGAGGGCGTTGAGCTGGACATAGAGGATGGCCTGGGCCACCAGCGACACAACCAGATAAAGCACCGATGCCACCGGATTGCGCTGCATAATCATCATCACGGCGGCGCCGACGGCAATTACGGCCGCGAAATAGAATATTATCAGGTCAAGCATCTCTTAGAAAATCCTCCTGACCTTGCGAATAATCCGCTTGAAGCGTTTTTCTTTTTTGGGTCGATTCGCCAGCATTTGTTCCTTAGTATATATGAACGAATCGCGGTTGTCATCAGAAAACTCATATTCATGTCCAAGGAAGATCGCCTCCTCGGGACAAGCCTCCTCGCAAAAACCACAATAGATGCACCGGAGCAGATTTATCTCATAAAGTTTTGCGTATCTCTCCCCTTTTTCATTCTCCGCCGGTTCCATATAGATGGCATCGGCCGGGCAGGCGGCGGCACACAAACCGCAGCAAACGCATCGTTCGGTGCCGTCATCATACATTTCCAGATAATGCTTGCCCCGGTATCGCCGGGCCATTTCCTCTCTTACCCTGGGATACTGCAAAGTAACCGGTTTCTTGAACACGTGTTTGATGGACGTGTAGAAGCCCTTCGGAAACGCCAGGAAAACAGTTTTTATTACATCGAATGCCATAATTCTATCTTACATTATAGTCTGTAAATCAAAGCTGTCACCACCACGTTAAGCAGAGCCAGCGGGAACAATACTTTCCAACCGAGATTCATCAACTGATCGTAACGTACTCTCGGCAGAGTCCCACGTATCCAGACATAAAAAGCCATAAACAAAAATACTTTTATGCAGAACCAGACTACCGGCGGGAGTAACGGCCCCTGCCAGCCGCCCAGGAAAATAGTCGTCACAACAGCGGCAACGGTGATCATATTCGCATATTCACCGATGAAAAACATGGCAAAGCGAAGCGATGAATATTCGGTGTGATAGCCGCCGACCAATTCCGATTCGGCTTCCGGCATATCAAAAGGTGACCGGTTGGTTTCTGCGATGGCACAAATGACGAAGAGGACAAAACCAAGCGGTTGCCGGAAGATAAACCAATCGAAGAAATTTGCCTGCTGTGCCACCAGTTCTTTCATCGACAATGTTTGTGCAATAATCAGAACGCCGATGATCGAAAGTCCATAGGCAATCTCATAAGAAATCATCTGGGCCGAAGAACGAATACCGCCGAGAAGCGAATATTTCGAGCCGGAAGACCAACCCGCCAGGACTATTCCATAGACGCCAAGCGATGTTATCGCGAAGATATACAATATGCCGATATTAAGATCGGAGATAACCATGTCGATCTGCTGTCCCATAATTGTAATGGTATCACCAAACGGTATAACTGCAAAAGACAGCATGGCCGGGATGAAGGCGACAATCGGCGCCAGGGCGTAGGTTACACGCTCGGCCCTTTCGGGAACGATATCTTCTTTAAAGGCCAGTTTAATGGCATCGGCAATCGGCTGAAGCAGACCGAAGGGTCCGGCCAAATTGGGGCCGATCCGATGCTGGATATGCCCGACAAGTTTGCGCTCCAGCCAGGTGGCATAAGCGCATCCGGTCAGCACGGCAACGACGACCACGATTACCTTTATTGCCGAAGCGATTATAAAACCGGTCGTAATCATTTCTCCTCTACCCTGCTAATCTGTACCCGGTCAATTCTTCGCTTGCGCATCTGAAGAACATTGGCCGGAGTCGTTGAAAAATTGCGCGTTACCAATGCCACATCGTTATCCAGCAATTCAGAGATTTTAACCGGAAGAACCATTTTACCCACTTCCGATTCGATCCTGACGAGTGTACCTTCTTCAACTCCGAATTTTTCTCCCAGAGCAGGGGATATTTCAATCGTGGCTTCATTGGCAAAGGCCGAGAGTGATTGGGATTTTTCAGTCAGATGTCCGAAATGATGCAGTTCATCGACAACATAAAGCGGGATGGGGTAATTTTCGTTCACTTCTTCCGGTACATGTTTTACTTCCAGAAGATTATTATTCCATTTGTTATCTTCCGGTATATCGAAGATTGCTTTTATTTCTTTTTCGAGTTCACCGGTTTCATTGTACAATGATGTTTTTAATTCAAGAGCTATCCTGTTAAATATCTCATAGGCCGGCAGTGAATGTCCCACCGGTTTGAGCGCGGGTTTGAATTCCTGCACTGTTCCTTCGAGATTTACCAGTGTTCCGCTGTATTCGGTCCAACTTGAAAGCGGCAGGACAACATCGGCAATAGCGGTCGTCTCAGTTTCAAACAGATCGGCCACGACCAGGAAATCAAGCTTTTCGAAGCCCTCATGGACAAATTGTCCGTCAGGATAGGTCGTTATTGGATTTGAGCCGATCACTAAGAGAGAATCAAGTTCCTCTTTACGGGCGGCCAAGATCATTCTATCGGCGGCCAGCCCGGAGCTTTCGGGGAAAGTCTTCCACAAT